>JAHEIK010000237.1:2017-6259 GCA_024639415.1 Planctomycetota bacterium | reverse complement strand
GAGGCGCAGCAGCACGTAGGCCAGCGTGTCCGCCGCGTTCGGGCTCGGTCGATTCTCCACGCGCGCTTCCAGCAGCGTCGCGCGCCGCGCGTCGCCCTCGGCCTTGTCGTAGGCGAAGCCGGCCTCGGCTCGGTACCACGCGCTGATGTTCAGCACGTCCGGGTTGTTCGGCGCACGCAGCACCGCGCGGCGGAAGTCCGCCTCGGCGACCGCACGCTCTCCGCGCTTCGCGGCCGCCGCGCCTTCGAGCGCGTCGAGCGTCGCACGGTGATAGACCCAGAGCCCGCCTTCGCGATCGTCGTGACTGCCGCGTGCGATGATCCGTACCACGTGGCGCTGGGCGTCCGCAGCTTCGTCGAAGCGCCCGGCGCCGGCCAACTCCGTTGCACTGCGCTGGTGCAGGTAGAGCTGCATGGGACCGTCCGTCTGTCCCATCGCGCTGGCGTACTCGAGCACCGCGTCGGCCGTCATCGGCTTGCGCCCCGTGTGCGGGTCGAGCAGGTTCGCCTGGACGCGGTACATGAAGAGCGGCGGGAACTGCGCGAGCCGCCCGTCACGCCGTGCCTTGTCCAGCACGCTGCGATAGCCCGCGGCGAGCACGTCGTCGTCGAGCATCTTCACTTCGTACAGCATGTCGTGCACGACGCGCGGCATGCCGAAGTTCGCGCCTCCGTCGTTGTGCGTCAACCAGCTCAGTCGTGAGGGCGTGCGTGCGGCAGCTCCTGCTCCCGCGGCGCGGGCGAACTCCGCCTGGACGTCGGCGCAGACTCGCGCGTAGAGCGCGAAGCGCAGGTCGAACACGAGATCCAGCATCGCGAGGATGCTCGGCAGGTGCTGCGTGCGGCCGATGCCGCGCGCAAGCGGCACGACGCGCGCCCACAGCTGCTGCTCGGCCGGGCCCTCGCCTTCACCCTCCATCATGCGCTTCAGGCGCTGCATCAGGCGCGGCGGTGTGTAGAAGCCGTAGAGCTCGCGCTTGAGAGCCTCGAACAGCAGGCCTGCCGTGGTGTCGTCCGCGCCCTCGCCGATGGCGGCCGCGAGGAAGAGCTGCAGCACACCGTCGGCGTGGATGCCCGGCGCCGCCGGTGCGGGCGCAGGCTCTGCTTCGCTGCGCCGGGGCGGCTTCGTATATGCGAGCCAGTCGATCAAGCGCTTGCGGCCGTCCGCGCTCAGCTTCCCCATCAGGATGTGGGCACCGAAGATGCGTGTCTCGCCCTCACCCAAGGGGTCGAGCACCGCGTCGATCATGACGCTCTCGGCGTGCTCCCACGGCTGATAGCGCAGGGCGCCGATGAGCTCGCGCGCAAAGGCCTGCTCCCCCTCCAGGCTCGTCTCGGACTCTGGGAGCGCCTCACCCGCCAGTGCCTTGGCCAGCAAGCCCAGCAGGCGCGCCGGTTCCGCGGGCGCCCCTTCGTGGGTGTACGCGCGGATGGCGTCGCGCTGGAGCTGGGCGTCCTCGGAGAACAGCAGCCTGCGCCAGAAGGCGCCTGCGCGCTTCGGCCGCACCTTGCGGCCGTAGTGGTCGTTCGTCGTGTCGTCGCGCGAGCCTGTCAGGACGGCAGCCGCGCTCAACGTCATGGCCTTGGGCGCATCGGCGTTCGCCTTCTCGAGCGCCAGGTCGATCGCCGCGGTGCGCGCGGCCTTGCCATGCGCTTCGCCGAGAATGCGCAGCGTCGTCATGCGCGCACCGTTCGTCGGCAACGTCGCCCAGGTAGCGCGAACCCACGCCACCGCACGCTCGGGATCCACGTTCAGCAGCGCGTAGACGTAGTCCTGGATCTCCTGCGGGCTCCCCGGATCGGGTTTGTGCGCCGCGAGCACGGATCGCGCGGTCTCGCCCAGCAGGCGCGGATTGCGGCGCCGGTTGAACTGCGACAACGCCGCCTTGCGCAGGAAGCTCCGCTTGTCCCGGAGCGCACGCTTGAGCACTTCGTACGCCGGCTCGTCACCCTTGCGCACGAGCGGACGCAGGCGGTCGTGCGGGCGCTCCATGCGCTCGAAGAGGTCCGCCACGAGCAAGGCGCGTGCTTCAGGCTCGCTGCGCTGCTCGAGGAGGGTGATCGCGTGACCGCGCAGTTCCTTGTCGGCACCCCGCATGACCGTGCCGAGCAGCGGGACGACCCACGAGCCCTCTTGCTTGCGCAGGGCGTGCAGGATGTCGATTTTGAGTGCGCGCGAGTCCTTGCCTTCCAGCAGGGCACGAGCCAGCGCTTCATCGCCGATGCGGCCGAGTTCCTGCACGGCGCCGGCGGCGGCGCTGCGCAGGTACTTGCGTTGCTCGGTTTCTGCGCGTGACTCGAAGGGCGGCCGAGCCACGCGCGGTGTGAGGAAGGCGCGCAGCGGGGGCAAGGCGATGTCGGCGCCCAGTTCGCGCAGCAGGATCACGCCGTGGCGCAGATCGGCGAAGCCTCCGCGCTGGAGTCGGCGGATGACCGGCTCGAGGATCTCGGTGCCCAAGTCAGGCAGCCGCCGACGCAGTACGTGCTCGGGGATGGGGTCGCGGCGGTAGGCGTCCATGCCGACGGGCTTGGCAACCCACGCGATCGCCTGGTCGATCCAGCGCTTGCGGGCTGCGTCGTCGAGGTCGGTGCGGTCGAGCAGGGTCAGCCCGGCGGCGATCGCGATGCGTCGTTCGGCGACGGGGTCGTAGCCGCTCCGCGGAAGCTCGCGCACGGTGCGAATCGCGCCTGCGATGAGCGGGCCCTGTCCGAACTCGCGTGCGATCAACTCGAGGACCGGGCGGGGTGCCTCCGCGCGCGTCAACGTCAGGTACTCCGCTGCGGCCATGCGCAGGGGAATCGAGCGTTCGTGCAGGTAGGCGTCGAGTGCTACGGCGCGCAGTGCGGGTGCGGCGTCCTCGCAGCGCCGGTGCCAGCGCAGGCGGCGGGCGAGCAGCGCCGCTTCGCTGTCGGGCGGGACGCTGATGCGGGCCGCGACGGCTTGCGGGGTCTCGATCGCGAACAGCGAGCGCAGCGCGGCGATGCGCACGGCGGGTACGTCGTCGCGCGTGAGCTTGGCCAGGACGGGAACGGCGCGCGCCGTGCGCGCGCGACCCAGACCGTCGGCCGCCAGCATGCGCAGCTCGGGACGGGCCTCGGAGGCGGCACGCTCCAGCAGTAGATCCGCCTCCTTGTGCGTGTTCGACGCGACGACGGCGATCAGGTCGGCGAGTGCCTGCGGGCGGAGGGAGCCCTTCGCGAGACGCTCTGCCGTGAGGCGCAGGCCTGCGTCGCCGAGCAGGACGAGCAGCGAACGTGCGCTGTCGGCGGTGCCCGTGCCCCGCTCGATGCTGGCCAGCGCCATGCGACCGAGCGTGCCCGCGCGCTCGTCCACGATGACCGAGGCCAAGTCCGGCGGCACGGGGCCGTACGAGACGCGCTCCGCGGCGCGCACACAAGGCAGCACGACGAGCAGGGCGAGCAGGAACGGGAGGACGCGCTTCACCGCATGCGCTTCCCGCGCAGGGCCAGGAGGGCGTCGGGGATGCCCGCGGCGAGTTCCGTGGCGAGCAAGCCGCGGTCGCGGCGGCCTGCGACGCGATCCGCCGCGGCGCCGTGTACGTGAACGCCGACGCAGGCCGCGTCGAAGGCGCCCAACCCTGCGGCAACCAGCGCCGCGATGACGCCCGCGAGGACGTCGCCCGTTCCGCCGGTGGCCAGGGCGGGGCCGCCGGACTTGTTGCGGTAGAGACTACGTCCGTCCGTGACGAGCGTCTGCGGCCCCTTGAGCACGACGACGGCGTCTGAGGCGGCGGCGATGGCCGCTGCTGCCGCCGTCCGGTCGGCGCGGATGTCGTCGGAGGTCGTCTCGAGCAGACGCGCGGCTTCCCCCTCGTGCGGCGTGAGCACGGTGGGGGCGTTGCGTGCGCGCAACGCGCGCAGCCTGCCGCCGAAGGCGAAGAGGGCGTCGGCGTCGAGCACGAGAGGGCGCTCGACGTCCGCCGCGAACGAGCGGACGAGGGTGAGGGTCGACGATGCGCGGCCCATGCCTGGGCCCAGGACGAGTGCGTCCCACGACGGAGCCAGCGTGCGCAGCACCGGCAGGGCACCGGCACCCAGCGCGCCTGCGCGCGTCTGCGGCAGCCCCTGCGTGGTGGTCTCGGGGCGGTAACCTGCCACCGTCGATTGGATCTCTCCGGGTACGGCGACCTTCACGAGACCGGCGCCTGCGCGCAGCGCGCCGAGTCCTGCGAGCGCGGGTGCGCCGGCCATCGAGCCACTGCCGCCGACGACGAGCACACGG
>JAHEIK010000237.1:0-2007 GCA_024639415.1 Planctomycetota bacterium | reverse complement strand
GCATGCAGGCTCAGGGTACGCGGACGAGCGCGGCCGCGGGAGGCACGTCCCGGTCAGCCGTATCTTCTGCGTACCGCTCCGCGGGTCGCAGCGACTGGCCCTACGCCTCGTAGCGACTCGCCAGGTCTGCGGCGAGGGCGAGCAGCGCGTCGGTGTCCGCGGCGCGCGGATCGCTGTCCGCGAAGATCTCGAACCGGCGGCCCATGTCTTCCATGACGCTCGCGGGCAGCATCTGCCGCGCCATCATGTAGAGGATCTGATCTTCCTTGGCGATGTGGTCGCGGAGCAGCGACACGTAGCCGCGCATGGCGTTGGCGAGCGTTCCGCGGTCGGCGTCGTCGAACGCGCCTTCGCCCTCGGCCATGGCGGCCATCGTCGCGACGAAGCGGCGACCCTCATCGTGCTCGGCGTACATGACGGCGAGCGGACCCACCTCGCGTGACATGCCGTGCGCCAGCATGTCCTGGAAGAGCATGTCCTCTTCCTTGCCGTGGTGCAGTGCGTCGGCGAACTCACGGATGAAGCGGATGAAGCCGTGCACGTCGTCACGCGGCACGTCCTCGCCCTGGGCAACCCGGCTTGCGCACACCTCGGCGGCGCTCAGCATGCGCAGGATCTCCTGGTGCTCTTCCATCAGGACATCGATCGGGTCCATGGCAGTCTCCTCGGGTGGCGTTCTACCCTAGATGACGACTTCGAGCGCGCCGACCTGGGCACCGGTCCAGTTGCGGATCGTGCGGCCGTGGCGTTCGGCGAGGCCGTCGGCCTCCTCTTGCGTGAGCACGCCGCGGCGCAGCAGCAACGCGATCACGAGTTGGCGGTAGCCGCGGTCGTTGCCGTCGTCGACGTGCACGGCGAGTCCGAGCTGACGCTCGGGGACTGCGATGCCGTGGATGCCTTCGGCGCCGCCCTTGGAGAGCAGGCGGACCGAGGACGACGTCATGAGGTCGGTGTCGAAGCGTCCGTCGCCGGCGATCATCTCGGGGTGTGCGCTCATCGCGGCACCCATCCGCTCAGCCGCTTCCGCGTAGCGCGCCTCCAAGCCGGCTGGGTTGCCCAGGCGCATCATCGAGCGCGCCATCGCCTCGACGGAGACCGCATGGATCGGTGCGCCGCAGCCGTCGGTGGCGACGCCGACGTCTTCGACGGCGAGTCCTGCGAACGCTGCGACGATGCCGGTGATCTGCGCTTGCACGGGATGGTCGGGATCGAGGTAGGTCTCGAGCGATGCGCCGAGCGCGCGCGCGGCGGCGAGCATGCCGGCGTGCTTGCCGGAGCAGTTGGACCAGATACGGGGCAGCGGATCCGGACGTGTGCCGTACTCGCGTGCTTGCCGCCGGGCGAGCTCGGGATCGATGGACCAGTGCCCGCCACAACCGAGTGCGTCTTCCGGCACACCCGCCTTGGCGAGCATGGAACGTACGACCCCCAGGTGGTGCGGCGAGGCGTTGTGGCTGCCGGCGGCGATGGCCACCTCCTCGGCGGTGAAGTCGAAGCGCTCCGCGGCGCCCGACGTCAGGACGACCATGGCCTGGAACGGCTTGGCCGTTGAGCGGTAGTACGCAACGTGGTGCGGGTCGCCCGCCGCTTCGACGATCTGGTCGCCGTCGAGCAGCACGTAGGAGCCGCAATGGACGGACTCGAGGCGCCCACCGCGGCGCACATGGACGAGAGGTACGGACGTGCTCATGGGTCTCATCAAACCGCGCAGGCCGCGGCCCTGGTAGGATTCGCTCCCTGACCCTACGACCCATCGGAGGTGCAGACCGTGATCGAAATGCGGCTGCAGCAAATCAAGATCAACGACACGGGAGACCGTCAGTACATCGCCTTGGGCGAGGTGGACGGCAGCCGTGCGCTGACGATCGTGATCGGGTACGGCGAGGTGCAGGCCATCGATCGCTTCGTGAAGGAAATCCGCCCGCCGCGGCCGCTGACGCACGACCTCACGGCGAACCTCATCGAGGCCACGGGCGCGCAGGTCGAGCGCATCGAGGTGACCGAGCT
>JAHEIK010000236.1 GCA_024639415.1 Planctomycetota bacterium | reverse complement strand
CCGCCACGGTCGGCGGCGTGCAGGTCCGACCCACCGGAGGTGGCCCCCCCGTCTCCTCAATCACGGCGCGCCGTCGCGCGGTAACGCGTCTCGCAGGATGCCACCGCCCTCGATATGGGGCGCTAGCTGGCGCGGCGGCCTGTGCGGAGATTCGCGAGCAACGGCTGGACCCGGTCCTCGTAGCAGCCGGGACACACCGCGCGCGATAGCTCGACCATGCGCTCCGCCGCATGCAAGCGGGCCTTCAGCTCGGCCGCCTCGTAGGGCTTCGAGATGAAGTCGTCCGCGCCGGCAAGGATGCCCGTGACGACGTCCTCCGTCTTGTTGCGCTGCGTGACGAGCATCACGTAGATGAAGCGCCGGCCCTGGCGCGCTCGGACACGCTCGCAGAGCTCCAAGCCGTCCACGCCCGGCATGATCCAGTCCGTGAGCAGGACGTCATAGTCCTCCTCCTCGAGCCGTTCCCAAGCCTCGGCGCCGCCACTCGCCGTGATGACCTCATGGCCCATCCGGCCCGCAGCCTGAGCCGCTACCTTGCGAGAGACACCGTCGTCGTCGACCACCAGGATGCGCATCGTTCTCTCCTATCCGCCTTCAGGCGGCCTTCAAGCTCTGCATCTGGCGACATGCACGAACATAGGCGCCTCGTGCTGTTTCCACGGCCTCACGCAGCGATTCGTCGCCCCCGGCACGTGCGGACTCCTCCACATGCTGGAGAGCGCGCGCAGCGACCTCGGCTCCAATCGTCATCGAGGAGCCCTTCAGGGCGTGGGCCAGCAGGCGCACCTGCTCCCACTCCTCCTCGCGGACCGCGCCGACCAGCATCGGCCACTCGATCTCCGCATGGCCCGCGTACAGCTCGACGAGCTCGAGCATCAGCTCGCGGTCACCTGCAGCCATCTCGCGCAGCTGCTCCTCGTCGAAGACCCGCGCGTCACTGCCTTGCCTGCGGTCCATGGGCCACCTCCACGTGCGACTTGCAGTCCCCTGTCGACCGCCTGGGCCCTCACGCAGCGCGCCCTGGGGCGCTCGTTGTGGGCGGCTTACAATCCGCGCGCGTGCGCTGTGGAGCTACTCGGCCGTCAAGACGCCGGCTTCGAGCCGATAGCCCTTGCCGTACACGGTTCCGATCATGTCGGAGTGCGGCCCGAGCTTCTTGCGGATCTGCTTGATGTGCATGTCCACGGCGCGCGAGGTAGCCGGATCGGCCACGCCCGACCCGCGATCGAGCAGTTCGCGGCGCGAGACGATCCGATCCTGGTTCGTGACGAGCGTGTGGACGATGTCGAACTCGGTCGGCGTGAGACTCAGCCCGGTCGTCCCGAGCGTCGCTTCCCGGCGCGCGGGGTCCAGTACCAGCGGCCCCAGCTCCAGCTTCTCTTCGCGCGGCTCCGTCGCCGCCCGGCGCAGGACCGCCTCGATGCGGCGGCGGAAGAGGCCGGCACGGAAGCGCTGCTTGCGCACGAAGTCATCCGCTCCGGCATCGAACAAGGTCAGCTCCAGGGCATCCCCGGTCTCCCCGGTCAGGACCACGATCAGCACATCTCGCGTGTGGTCGTGGCTGCGCACGTAGCGGCAGACGTCCAACCCGCTGACGTCGCCGCCCAGGTTCAGATCCAGCACGATCAGCTCGGGAGCCCACTCGTCAACGAGCTTGAGGGCTGTCGTGCCGTCCAACGCGGCGTTCACCTCATGTTCGGTACCCATGAGCGAGTCACGGACCACCTCGATGATGATCGCCTCGTCCTCCACCACCAGGATCCTGGCCATGCTGTCCCTCCCCACGCACGGCGTGCCGTGCACATAGGAACGTACGGCCGTCGCAAACAACGGACCACGCGTGGGCTCCCGACCGTAAAGGGCCCACTTACGATTCTGCCCCACAACGCCGCGGCATGCCACGGCCTCGGCGGTTTGTCGCAGCGTGAGACGCGCTTCAGGCGTTGGTCGCGGTCGCGGGCGCGTAGAGGGTCGGCCACGCTTCGCAGAACGTAAGCACAGCCTTCACCGCCGCGCTTCGCCCCTTGGCTCGCTCCCCGCCGCGGTCCGTAGACGACCCTGCAATCAGCAGCGAGTCACAACAGGCGCAGGAGAGCGTTCGTGCATCCCATGCGGAATCCGCGTCGCCGGCCCGGCGGCGCAGAACTATCTGGCGGAGTCGGCCCCTGATGAGTGGGTTCGTGCTCAGCGACGGCTTTCTGCGCGACTCGCGCAATGTAGCGACCACACTGCGGTTCCTCGTGCTGGCCGCGGCCGCCGTTCTGGGACTCAGCAGTCCCCTCAACAACCCGACTGGCTTCTGGCTGCTCTCCTGTCTCTATGCGGCCACCGTGCTCGCACCCATCCTCCTGCCCCGCAACCGCCTCACCGCCATGAACTTCGGCTGGCTGGTCTTCCTGTGGGATGTCCTCGCGATCAGCGCCATCATCATCCTGCGCGGCGAGGAGGCACAGAGCCTGCTCGTCGCGACCTTCACGCTGATGCTCCTCGCCGCCGTCATCGAAGGGCTCGGCAACATCTTCCTGAACGTCGTGCTCGTGAGTGTCGCCTTCGTGGCGCTGACACGCTGGGGCAAGCCGGCTGAGGAGATCTTCGACTTCAGCAGTCTCTCCCAGTTGGCGCTGTTCTTCGTCACGGCCGTCCTGATGGGGTACGCCGCGGACGAGGCGCGCAACCAGGCCTCGGCCCGGCGCAACGCCGAGCGCCACCGGCGTCGCGCGCAGTTCGCCCTAGTCAACACGTCCAACGAACTGCGTACCAGCGAAGAGCAACTCGTGGCGGCGCAGAAGAGCCTGCGTGCAAACGAGCGGCTCTACACGCTGGGCATGCTGTCCGCGGGCGTGAGCCACGAGCTCAAGAACCCGATCGCCGTGATCGTGGCCGGGGTCGAGGCCGCGGACGAGATCAACGGCGAGGTGCAAGCCGGCACCATCCCCGCTGACGACGCTGCCGAGGATCTGGCCGCTGCGTTGGGGGAGTGTCAACTCGCGTGCGAACAACTGCATCGCATCGTGAGAGACCTGAGCAACCTGGCGCGTGCCGGCGAGATCCACACGGGCAGCGTCGATCTGGCCACCTCTCTCGACATCGCCGCCCGCTTGCTCCGGAAGCTGGCGGGTAGCGACATCACGCTCGAGGTCGAGGCTGTCCCGGTCCGGCCGGCGCTAGCCGACCCGGGGCGGATCCTGCAGGTTCTGCTGAACCTCGGCAAGAACGCGCTGGACGCCATGCACGAGTACAGCGGCACGACGCTGACGCTGGCGTGCGCCGATCCCGGCGAGGACTACGTCGAGTTCAGCGTCTGCGACGACGGTCCGGGCATTCCGCCTGACCTCCAGAAGCGGATGTTCGAGCCCTTCATCAGTACCAAGGGACCCGGGAAGGGCACCGGCTTGGGGCTGCACCTCGTGCGGGAGATCGTGACCTCGCACTGCGGGACCATCCACTTCGACAGCCAACCCGGGACCGGAACGCTCTTCTGCGTGCGGCTCCCGGTCTCCGTTTCCCAACCAGAGAGTGAGTGAGTCATGAACCAAGAATGCGTGAAGCTCTTGATCGTCGACGACCAGGAGTCCGTGCATCGCGCCCTTGCCCTGTCGCTGCGCCGGGAGCCGTACGAGATCCTGCATGCCTACGACGCCGCCGAGGCGTTCCACATCCTGGAACAGCATCCGGACGTCGGCGGGATCATCTCGGACCACAACATGCCGGGGATCACCGGTATCGAGTTCCTGGTGCAGGTCCGGCTGAAGTGGCCGCACATCATCTCCCTGCTGCTCACGGCGGAAGCGACCGTCGAGCTCGCGGAGGCGGCGGTCAACGCCGCGGGTGTCCGCGGGTTGCTGGCCAAGCCGTGGCGCGCCGTCGAGCTGCGCGACATCCTGCGCGACATGCTCCTGCCGGAGGATAGCCAAGCGCAGCCGGACCGCGATGCCCTCGAGGTCGTGGAGCATTCGCTGCGTGAGGAGATGCGTCCCCAGCGAGACCCGGAGACCGGTGCGTTCATCATCGAAGAACCCCTGTCCTGACGGCCACGCGCGCCTGTGGCGGGCGTGCGCCGCTCTGCTCGCACTGCTCGTCTGCCTGAGCGGACACGCCGACACGGCCGCCGGAGGAGAGCGGGAAGACCTTGCGGCAGCGATCGCGCTCTGGAACAAGCGCCTGGAAGCGGCCAAGGATCCTGATCTCGCCGATCGCTGGGCCCTCATCGCTCGCAAGCTGGGCGGCCTGTACGCCGCGGCGGGCAACCTCAAGGAGGCGCGGCCGCTGCTCTTCGACGCCATGCGCTGGCACGAGGAGCAGGGACCGGAGCGCGAGCTCACGGCCTCACTCCTCGCCCTCGGCATCGTGTGTCAAGGCCTTGGCGACACTGCGCCCGCGCTTGCGTACCTGAGCCGCGCCGTGATGCTCGCGCAGCGGCTGAAGCAGCCTGCCTGGGAGGTAGCCGGTCTGAGTGCGCTGGGCGTAGCGCAACTGCGCGTCGGCGAGCCGCGGGCGGCACTGAAGGACCTCGAAGCTGCGCTGGCGTTGCGCCGCCGTCTTGGCGACAGGCGGGGCGAGGCTGCCACCGAGGCCAACATCGGCATCGCGTGCCTAAGCCTCGGGAAGTACGCGGCGGCGCTGGACCACTTCAAGACGGCGCAGGGCATCCAGGAGGAGCTCGGCCTCCGCTTGGACAAGGCGCGTACGCTGGCGGACATCGCCGCCGCCTACGAACGGCTCGGCGCTTACCGCACGGCCGCGGAGAACCTCGAGAAGGCCCTCGTTATCTGCGAGACGACGGGCCCGCGCGCCGACCATGCTTCGGTACTCACGGCCCTCGGCCGTGTCGAGGTGCTGCTCGGAGATTGCGTGTCTGCCATCGGCCGCCACGAGCGGGCTCTCGAGCTCCTGGACGACCTCGGGTCGCGGGATCTCTATGCGGCCGCCTTGGCGGACCTCGGCGCGATCCACGAGAGCTTGGGCGCGACGCAGCGGGCGCTGGAACTCCACAAGCAAGCACTGGCCGTGTTCCAGGATCTCGGCGACCGGACGGGAGAGGCGGCGGGACTTCGGCGCGTCGGCGCCGTCCACGCCCGCATGGGACATCACGGCCGGGCGCTGCAGAAGCTGGAGCAGGCACTGAAGATCTGTCGCGAACTGCGCGACGACCGCGCCGAGATCCTGACACTCGGCAGCCTCGGCAACGCCTATCTCGCCGCCGGCAGGCTGCAGTCCGCCAAGTCACGTCACGAGCAGGCACTCGCTCGGGCGCGCGGCAACAAGGAGCGCGCCTTCGAAGCGAGCACACTTGGCAATCTCGGACTCGTGCACATGCAGCTGAACGAGCCCAAGCGAGCGCTCGAGTTGCAGGAGCAGGCCTTGGCCATTGCGCGTGAGCTGGGCTTGCGGCGCACCGTGCTGCTCAATCGCTGGGGGATCGCACTCGCGCGTCTGGCCCTTGGCGAGCCGGAAGCCACGCGCGAGCAGGTCCGCCTTGCGGCCGAGGAGATCGACGCCTCCATCGCCGGTCTGGACGATGTCGCGGGCCCCGACGCCCGTGAGGTCTGGGCCGGCCTGTTCGACGTCGGCGTGTTGGCGGCGGCGGCCTTGGGGGATGCGGAGGAGGCCTTCGCGTGCATGGAGCATGGGCGCGCCCGCAGCCTGCTGGATGCACTCGGCGGCCGTGCCACGCTCGCTGCGCTCACGCTTCCGCCCGAGCTTGCGGAGGCCGAGGCCCGAGCGCGGGACAAGGAGCGGCTGGCGCTGCTCGCCAAGCGCGCCGCACGGCGCACAGGGCGGCGCAGTGAGATCCAGCGTTGCCAGCGCGCCCTGGATGACGCTCGCCGGGCTGTGGCGGCGATCGTCGTGAGGGCGCAGCGGGATGCGCGTGCGGCCGCTGACATCGTCCACCCGGAACCGCCCGATCTGGCGACGGTACAGAGGAGCGTGCGTGAGGGCGAGGTCCTCGTCGTGTACGCCTTGGTCGGTGCGCGCGCGTTCGCCGTCGTGATCACGCACGCCGATCGCCGGCTCGTCGAACTGGGAAGCGCGACGGAGATCCGTGCCGTCTGCCAGGACCTGCAGCCCGAGAACACCGAGAGCGCACCGGGCCCGTCCGTCGTGCGCTTGCGGCGCCTCGTCGTCGAGCCTCTCGCCTTGCGCAAGGACACTACGCGTCTGCTCGTCTGCCCGCACGACGCGCTTTCCTACATCCCCATGACCCTGCTCGTGCCCGGGCTCGACGTGGTCTACGTGCCGTCGGGGGCGAGCTACGTCCT
>JAHEIK010000011.1 GCA_024639415.1 Planctomycetota bacterium | reverse complement strand
CCCCACCCGGCGCTACACGCTGCCCATGGATGCGCCGTCCGTTCTCAATGCCATCGTGACCGAGCTCTAGGGCCATCGTGACCGAACTCTAGGGCCATCGTGACCGAACTCTAGGGCCATCGTGACCGAGCTCTGGGGCCAGCGTGACCGAGCTCCGAGTAGCACCGCGCCCGCGATGCGCCGTTGACGCCCACCCCCCCGCGCAGGGACGCTCTGCGTGGAGGTGATGCCGATGGCTGCACGCATGCGAACCGAGACGGACTCGATGGGCACGGTCAAGGTGCCGGCAGGGCGGCTGTGGGGCGCGCAGACCCAGCGTGCACTCGACAACTTCCGCGTGTCCGGCCGCACGCTGCCGCCGCGCTTCCTGCACGCCCTGGCCGCCGTCAAGTGGGCGGCGAGCAAGGCGAACCAGGAGCTGAAGCTGCTGAAGCCGCGCACAGGCGCCGCGATCCGACGTGCCGCCGACGCGGTGCTCCGCGGTGAGCACGACGCGGAGTTTCCCATCGACGTGTTCCAGACCGGCTCGGGCACGTCTTCGAACATGAACATGAACGAGGTCCTCGGCAACCTCGCGAGCCGCGACATGGGCGGCAAGCTCGGCGCCAGGTCCCCGGTGCATCCCAACGACCACGTGAACCTGGGGCAGTCGAGCAACGACGTCATCCCGACGGCGCTGCACGTCTCCGTCACCCTGGCGGTACGCGACGAGCTGATCCCTGCACTGAGTGCACTGTCCGTCGCACTGCTCGAGAAGTCCAAGGCGTTCGATGACGTCGTCAAGGTCGGCCGTACGCACCTGCAGGACGCCACACCCGTGCGGATGGGGCAGGTGTTCATGGGCCACGCAGCCCAGGCGGCCCACGCGTGCCAGCGCCTGTCCTTGGCCTACGACGGTCTACTTGAGGTCGCGCTTGGCGGGACGGCCGTAGGTACCGGCATCGGCCGCCACAAGCGCTTCGCCAAGCTGGCGATCGCACATCTTGCGAAGAAGACGAAGCTGCCGCTCAGGCCCGCCCGCAACAGCTTCGAGCAACTGGGTGGGCGCGACGCGTGTGTGTTCTTCGCCGGCGCCCTGGGGTCCACGGCCGCGGCGCTTACCAAGATCGCCAACGACATCCGGCACCTCGGGAGTGGACCGCGCTGCGGACTGGGGGAGCTGCGCCTGCCTGCGGTGCAGCCGGGGTCCTCGATCATGCCGGGCAAGGTGAACCCCGTGATGGCCGAGAGCTTGCTGATGGCGTGCATGCTGGTGCAGGGCTACGTCACCACGGCGAACGCCGCGGGCGCGGCGGGCACCTTCGAACTCAATGTGACGCTGCCGCTGCTGGCGGACACGCTGCTGGACGGAACGCGCGTGTTGTCAGGCGCCGTCGACGGCTTCACGCAGCGCTGTGTTCGTGGGCTCGACGTCGATCGTGAGCGCATCGCCGCGCTCGTGGAGCAGAGCCTCATGAACGGCACGGCGCTGGCGCCGCACATTGGCTACGACGCAGCCGCGGCTCTCGCGAAGGAGGCCTACGAGAGCGGTCGCACGATCCGCGAGCTGGCGACGGAGAAGAAGCTGCTGTCCCCGGCGAAGCTACGGAAGGTTCTGGACCTGCGCCACATGACGGAGCCAGGTCGGTAGCCAGCCGGAGGCCGGTCCTGGGCGAGCACCGACGCTCCGGGCCGGCGCGAGTCGAGGGACCCCTCTCAGTTCCTCCTCAACGGACCGTACGCCACGAACGCCGCCCAGTTGCACGCCTCGCGCCCGGCCTTGCCCAGCTCCCCCCGGCGCATTGCGAGAGAGGCCGCGCGCAGCGCCTGCGCCGCCGACACGGAGCCGCTGGCTCCCCAGCGCGCATAGAAGTCGCGCATGAACGCGTCCGTGGGCTCATCGCCCACCTTCCAGAGACTCCCGACGACGGTGCGTGCCCCCGCCAGCTGGAACCCACGGACGAGTCCCATCGTTCCCTCGGCGGCCTGCTGCATGCCCTGGGCCGAGTCGCACGCGGAGAGGACCACCAGTTGGGCCGAGTCGAGGTCGAGGTGCGTCGCTTCGAGCGCGGTGAGCAAGCCGTCGTCCTCGCCCTCGGTCACACGCAGGTTGACGCCTGAAAGCAACACCCCCGACATGAGCAGCGGGTCGAAGCGATGCGCGTGGATCTCGAGCCCGGGCTGCAGCCGATAGCGATCGCCGTGTGGTACATGCAACCGCGCATTCGCACCTTCCCGGACCACAGCGTGCGTTGCGAGATGGATCACAGCCTTCCCTGGGACCGCCGCGCGCACGTTGCTCTCGGTTGCCTGCGCGCCTGCGAGATGGAGCCCGTTCCCAGGAACGCGCTTGGCGGCCTTCAGTGCCTTGCGGACCCATGCTGCCTCGGCTCCGGAGGAAGGTAGGGGCTGGGCTGGGCTGCCCATGAGGCCGTGCTGCAGGCCGACGAGCCGGCGCCCGGTCCGCGCGACAGGGCGCCCCTTCACCGCCCGCTCCGCTTCGTTGTAGTCCACGTCGCCCACCGTGAGGAAGCCCTTGCCCTTCTTGCCCGGGTTCGGCCGGCGCAGCAGGTCGTGCGGCGTGGAGAGGTAGGCGAGCAGCACCTCTTCGGCCACGACGGAGCCCGGCGTGGCGCCTGCCACGGCCGCCAGCGGCAGCGCGGCGTAGTCACCCCCGGGCACGAGGAAGACCGTCGTCGTGCCCTCGGGCAACGCGGCGGCGATCGGTGCCCATACGAGGGCGCGGGCCCGCTCCCCCTCGACTCGCACCTCCGCCTCCGTGCTCCGGTTGTCCAGGATCACGTCACGGAAGGCCTCGATGCGTTGTTCTATGGGCCCTGAAGTGCCGAGCTCGAGGCGCAGCGTTGGACTGCTCTTCGTCAGGATCCAAGCGACGTAGCGTCCTCCAGCCTCGACCACGTCGACGAGCGCTTCGCTCTTGTGGAGCCGGTCGGTGAGTCGCTTCGCGGTCGCTTCGCGTGCCTTGCGCTCCTTCCTGTACGCACTCGATGCCTGCGTCATGCGACGGGTGAGGCGGTCGCACGCTGCCTGCAGCGTCGCGACCTCGCGGCGCCACGACAGCCGCTGCCAGCTCGTCCCGCCGAACAGCCGCGAGAGTCTTGCGAGCCGCCGCTGCAGGGAGCGGAGCTTCTCGTGGTCTGCTCTCGTCTTCTCGGGGCCCAGGCGCCACGCGCGTTCGTCGGCGCTGCGCATGCGCCCCGCCAGCCCGCGGATGCGCAGGACCTCGGCGTAGCCGTCGACGCCGGCCTTGCGGGTCACCTCCAGCCAGTTCGCCACGATCCAGTGTGTTGCTGCGAGAAGTGCCAGCCGCTGCGGCTGGGTCGCACCCACGCCTGCCTCGCGGACACGGCGTACGACGCGCTCGAGCGCGTCGCGCATGGGAGCGAGCGCTTCGTTCGTCCGGCCCTCGCCCGCGAGCGTCAGTGCCCGTCCGCTGCGCGCCCGGACGTGATGCATGTGCATGGGTTCGAGTGCCTGGTCGGCGATGGCCTGCACGGCTTCGAAGCCCTCACGGGCTCTTGCGTGCTCGTGCTCGGCCAGGTCGAGGTCCGCAAGGCTGAGAAGCACGTCGGCGACGGCAGGATGCTGCTCGCCAAGGACCGTGCGAACGATCGCCAGGGCCGCTTCGGCGTCGCCGCGCGCCTCGGCGATCCGCCCGAGACGGAAGGCGGCGCCTGCGCGCGCGTGGAGCAGTTCGCCCAGGCGGATGTGCGCCGGGCCCAGATGCGTGCGCACGTGAGCGATGGCCTCGTCGAACATCGCCAGCGCTTCATCGGGGGCGGCCGTCGCCTCCAGCGCCCTGGCCAGGACCTCCGTGCCGCGCGCCGCGCTGAGCGCTTCCCACCTTCGCAACTCGGCGCGGCGCCATGTGGGAACGCTGCGGGCGGCCTGCACCTCGCTCCAGATGGTCTCGATGTCCGACGTGTGCAGGTGCAGCCACCGGGGGATGAGGGCCTGCAGGCGGTGGGCCCGCCGACCGACGGCGAGAGCCTCTTGCGCGAGGCCGCGCTCGAGCAGCACACGCGCAAGCAGCGTCGAGGCGCGCAGGTCCGCTGCGAGGAACGGAGCCCAGAGGTACTCGTTCGGCAGCATGGCCGAGAGTCCGTCGCCGGCGTCGAGGCTCGCCGCGAAGGCCTCCTCGTAGCAGCCGATGTCCAGCAGTGCCTCGGAGCGTCGAATCGCCGAGAGCGTGCCCAAGAAGCGCGGTACGTCGTCGATCAGTTGCGTCGCGCCACCTTGCACATCGTGGCTGAGCAGATGGTAGTTCGGGTGCCGGAGGCGCTCCACGAGTTCCGCGTAGCGTCCCTCGTCGCGCAGCTGCCGAATGGGGGAGAGCATGCCCTGGCTGAAGATCGTCTCAGCCCGCGGATCGAAGTGCTGGACGAGGAACGCTGCATCGGCCCGGCGGCCCAGGCTGTTGCACAGGTAGAAGCCAGCCCGCGCCAGGTCTCCGGCGTAGTTCACGTTCCTGCGCTCCGCGAGCCAGGCCCTCAGCGCTTCGTTCGCGCGCAGTTCGGTGATGAGGCGATCGGCGAGCGCGTTGCCGCCGGCGATGTCGCCGCTGCGCACGCGGACCACAGCAAGCAGGGCAAGCGCGCTGACCGTCTCCGCGTGTACCAGGCCGTGATGGGCCTCGAGCCCTACAGCGGCCTCCGTCAGTGCGGTGGCCGCCTCGTGCGCGCGGCCACGCAGATGCTCGAGGATGGCCAAATCGAGCAGCACCCGGCTGCGCCCGAGCATGTCCTTGCGGTCCAGGGTCCAGATGCGCGCTGCTTCGCCGATGGGGCGCACCGCACCCTCGAGATCGCCCAGGGTCGCGCGGACGATGCCCTCGAGCTGCAGCGCCTCGGCGAGCGCCCGGGGCGGGCCGGCTCTTGCGCTCTCGGTGCGCGTGGCGACCAGGTCCAGGAAGAACTCGGCCTTGAGCGCCCACCAAGCCTCGGCCACGCGCCCCTCCAGCACAAGGAGCCGCGGTAGATCATCGCGGAGCAGCCAGTCAGGCTTCTTGCCCTGGTCCAGGTCCGCAAACCACCACTTCGTGCTCCAAGCCCACTGCTCGATGCCCGACGCGTAGGCAGAGGAAGGGAACTCCTCGCCGGGGGCCAGGAGTGTCGCGCGGGCCTTCTCGTAGACGGCGCGACACGTCTTGAGGTCGCCGCAGTGCCAGTGGTGGCGAGCCAGGCGCATCGCGGTCCATCCGCCGCGTCTCTTGTCTCCCGCGTTCAGGTGCTGCGCTTCCGCGCGGCGCAGCGCTGTCGTGGTTTCCGCCTTGTCCACGCGACTGCCGGCCAGGCACGCGCCGAGGAGGAGTTGGGGCTGCGGGCCCGGAACGCGCGCAGCGAGGGCTCGCGCGTGTGGCGCGAGGGCTCGTCGTGCGCTGCGCGCGATCGTCGTCGCGGGCGCACGGTCGAAGGCCTCGAGGGCCATCTCAAGCGCTTCCTGGAGTCCGGCCTGAACGATGTCCGGGTCCCGCGCCAGCAGCGGGACCGCGGCGGCGAAGGCCTGCCAGGCTTCCTCGTCACGCCACGCCGTGCGCAGGACGCGGCCGCGCGCCTGATGGGCCTGAGCGAGCAGTCGGAGGTGCGCGGGGTTCTTGGCGTCCAGCGCGCCGACGGCGCGCTCCAGGACCGCCAGGGTCGGATCGAGATGATCGAGCCTGGGCCGGCCCCCGGCGCGGCGCTCGTGCACACGCGCGAGGAGCAAGTATCCCGCTCCCAACTCGGCGTGCGGCGGCTTCAACCCCGCGTTGCGACGAAAGTCGAGGACGCTGGCGGCCGCGGCCTCGGCCTTGTCGAAGGCGGGGGGTGCCTGATTGAGCAGTTCGTCGACGCTCGCTGCGAGCTCCCGGGCGCGCTTCAGCTTGCCCGCCGGGGTCGTCGGTTCGCGCTCGGCGGCAGCCGGCCCTGCGATCAACAGGAGCGCGAGGCAGACGGAGGCGGGGCGGCGCAGCACAACGAACACCAAGCGGAGTCTAGCGGATCCGCTTTCGCGCTGCTGGCTCGGTGCGAGTCGAAGGACTACCGCGGATTGACTGCGTCGTAGATGCGGTCGTTGAACGTGTCGCCCAGCTGGATGTCGCCGGTCTTCAGGCCGTGGCGGAACCACGCCATGCGCTGCGCCGAGGAGCCGTGCGTGAAGGAGTCCGGGACGACACGCCCCTGGGCCTTCTTCTGTAGCGCGTCGTCGCCGATCTTCTCGGCGGCGTTGATTGCCTCCTCGATGTCGCCGCGCTCCAGGATCTGCTTCGCGCGGTGCGCATGATGCGCCCAGAGCCCCGCGTAGAAGTCGGCCTGCAGCTCCAAGCGCACGGACATCGCGTTCTGCTGCGGCGTGCCGCGTGCCTTGTGCACGCGCGCGGAGTCGCCAAGCAGGTTCTGTACGTGGTGGCCCACCTCGTGGGCGATCACGTAGGCCTGGGCGAAGTCGCCGGGCGCACCGAGCTTCTCGCGCAGCATCTTGTAGAAGCTGACGTCGATGTAGATCTTCTTGTCCGCTGGACAGTAGAAGGGGCCCATCTGCGCGCCTGCGAAGCCGCAGGCAGACTTCACGCTGCCGCGGAAGATCACCAGCTTGGGCTCTTCGTAGCGCTTGCCGAGCAGGCGGAACTGCTGATGCCAGGTGTCCTCGGTGTCCCGCAGGACGACCTTGATGAACTCGACGAGCTCTTGCTCCTCGGGCGTGGGGTTGAAGGGGGCCTGGGGGGCTCCCTTGCCGGCGCCGCCGCCACCGCCCTGGAGGATGGCCGTCGGGTCACCGCCCATCAGGAGCACGACGATCGCAATCACGATGCCGATGCCGCCCCCGATGGCGAGCCCCGCCCCTCCGGCCGGACCCTTGGCCCGGATGTCCTCGACGTTGTCACTCTTCTTTCGGCCGCGCCATCTCATGCCGGGATCGTAGATGCGCCCGCGCAGGGTCGTCAACGCGTGCCCCACGCGGCCGGAGGGCTTTTCACGTCCGACCTAGCCGAGTCGGGCGAGATTCACCGTGTCGCCGAGGGCGGCGGCCACCCTCACGAGGGAGTCAGTCCCCGCGCTTGCGGACGAGCGTCACCAGGAAGGCTGCCTCCTCGTCGCCGTAGTTGCCCGGGCCGGCCTGCTTGCTGCCGTCGTAGAAGGCCATGTCGCCGGCGGTAAGTTCGCTGTCGCCCGCACCGGGGGTGACGCGCACGCCGCCCCGCAGGCAGTAGACGATCGCCTCGCGTCGGCGGTGGGTGAAGGGCGAGAGGGCCTGACCCGGCTTGAGGCAGACGAGGGTCACGGTCGAGCGGTCGGTGTCGAGCAGCTTCTTCGTGACCGGGCCGTCGTCCCGGAACTCGATGAGGGGAGCGATCGACTTCGGGACGTGGGCGTCCATACGGCCTCCGGACGAACGTGGGGGTGGTGGGGCTGGCGAGCGCGGCCAGCTCAGCCTGCCTGGCTGAATCTGCCTAGCGGAGCTGCGCCATGGCGAGTGCAAGGCCGGCCACGAGCACGAGGACCACGAGGACCCAGCGCCCGCCGCCCTTCTTGCGGCCCCTCCCTGTACCACGGGAGCCTGCCGCATGCGCCCCTGCGGCCCCGGCCGAGGCGGCGCCGACCGTCACGAGGTCGCCCGGGGCATCGTCACCCGGGGCATCGTCGCCCGGGGCACCGCCGCCGGGGGCATCGTCGAACGCTGCGGCCTCGGGGCGGATCGAGTCCGGCCCCTCGGCGTCCGGCACGCTCTCGAGGACCGTCACGCGGGCCGTGAGGTCGGCCAGGCGCTCGTCGGCTGCGTTGCGCAGCGTGCGTACGGCTGCTTCGACACGCTCGAAGCGCTCGGCGCCTTCCTCGGAGCCGGTCTCGAGGGCCATGACCACGCGCGCTTCCGTGTCGGCCACTCGGCCTTCGACCGCTTCGAGGCGCGCTCGCGCCTCGCTCAGCGCCGGCAGGTTCTCATCCAAGGCGGCGCTCAGGTCGGCGACGGCGGGCTCGAGCTGCTCCAGCCGCGGCCTGACCTCGGCCTCGACGGACTCCCACGTGCGGGCACCCTCGTCGAGGCGAGCGCGGACGTCGGAGGACATGTCGCGCTGGACGACGCGCATCCGCTCCAGCTCCGCGCGCAAGGCGTCGAAGCGGCCCCCCATGCGGAAGAGGACGACGATGAGCAGACCCACCACGATCAGGGTGGCGGCGAGAAGGAGGGCAGGGAACATGCCTCCAGGGTAGTGGCGCGGGGGGTCGCTCCCGCGGCCGCCACTGCACGGTTGCTCGCGGCGAGCCGGGCCGGTAGGTTCGCCCGCCGTGACGCAGCTCCGGACCGGCATCCTCCTGCTCCTCCTCCCGGTCCTGGCGATCGGCGTACCCCTGCTGGGCGGCTGCGGCAGCAACCCCTATCCGGGCGAGAACCCGAACACGCTGCACGTCTTCCTGACCGCGGCGATCAAGAGCATCGACCCCGCCCACGCGCAGGACGAGACCAGCAACATCTGCGTTCTGAACATCTACGACCAGCTCTACGAGTACGAGTACCTGACGCGGCCGTACAAGCTCAAGCCCTGCCTCGCTGCGGCCATGCCCGAGATCTCCGAGGACACGCTCACCTACACGATCCGCATGCAGCCGGGCATCCACTTCGTGGACGACCCGTGCTTCGAGGGCGGCAAGGGGCGCGAGGTCAACGCGCACGACATGGTTTTCTGCTTCAAGCGCATGATGGATACGCGCACGAAGAGCACCGGTACGTGGATCTTCGACGGGAAGATCGTTGGCCTTGATGCGTTCCGCAAGGCCTCGGCGGATGTGCCGAAGAATCCGCGCCGCGACGAGTACACGATCGACGAGGGCTACCCCGAGGTCGAGGGCGTCAAGGCCCTGGATGACTACACCATCCAGTTCAAGCTGACGGAGCCCTACCCGCAGTTCATCTGGACGCTCGCGATGGGCTACACCTCGGTGTACCCCCCGGAGGCCATTCGCTACTACGGCAAGGAGTTCCTCGACAAGGGGGTCGGTACCGGCCCCTACATGATCGAGAGCCTCAATCGATCCAAGAAGCTGGTGCTGAAGCGCAACCCGAACTACCGAGAAGATCGCTTCCCCGAAACGGGGATGCCGGGTGATGCCGAGCGCCGCCGCCTCGTGGATGCAGGCAAGCGTCTGCCGCTGAACGACCGCGTCGTGATGACGATCTTCAAGGAGTCGCAGCCACAGTGGCTCTACTTCATGCGCGGCTATCTGGACCGCTGCGGGATCCCCAAGGACAACTTCAATACGGCCGTCGACCAGGAGACGTTCGAACTCCATCCCAGCATGTCCGCGCGTGGCATCAGCCTCGACAAGGACCCCAAGATGGAGGTCATCTACGACTGCTTCAACATGGAAGACGAAGTCGTGGGAGCGCCCGCAGGCGAGAAGGGTCTGGCGATTCGCCGCGCCATCTCGCTTGCCACCGACAACGTCTGGGCGATCAAGCACCTCTACAACGGGCGCGCCGAGCGCGTGGACGGACCGATCCTCAAGGAGTTCCCCGAGTACGACGCCAACTACCGGAACCCGTGGAAGCTGGGGCCGTCCGAGACACGCAAGGAGCAGGTGGCGCGAGCGCGCAAGATCCTCGCGGATGCGGGCTTCCCCGGCGGCAAGGGCATCCCGGTCCTGACCAAGGACATCATCGACAACGACTCGAACAGGACCTTCTTTCTCGCCTTCGAGCGCGACCTCGCGGAGGTTGGCATCCGCGTCGAGCCCTACAGCACGACGTGGCCCGAGTTCCTGCGCCGCTTGAACACGAAGAAGTCGCAGCTCTGGGGCGTCTCCTGGGGCGCGGACTATCCCGATCCGCAGAACTTCTTCCAGCTCTTCTACGGTCCGAACAAGGCGCCCGGCGTCAACAAGAGCTGCTTCGACAACGAGGAGTTCAACGACCTCTACGAGCAGACGCGCGTGATGCTGCCGAGTCCGGAGCGCACGGCGCTCTACCAGCGCATGCAGGCCATCGTCGCGGACCTGTGTGTGTGGAGCTTCCGCTACCGCCGTGTGAACTTCAACCTCATCCACCCCTGGCTGTACGGCTACCGCTACAACGACATGGGGCAGAAGTACTTCAAGTACTGCCGCGTGGATCCGGTCAAGCGCCAGGCCGAGGTGAAGACGGTCAACAAGGCGACCATCTGGCCAGCGCTCGTCTTCTTCGGGATCGGCGGCCTGCTGATCGCCTTCACCTTGGTGGCCGCGCGCCGCCGCACGACGGGGTGGTAGAGACATGTGGGCGTATGTCATTCGCCGCCTGCTGCAGGCGATCCCGACGGTCCTGGGCGTCACGTTGATCGTGTTCTTCCTGTTCAACGTCGTGGCCGACGATCCGGCGGCTACCGAACTCGGGGACAAGGCGACGCCCGAGGCGCTTGCCGAACTGCGGCGTGAGCTCGGAACCGATCAACCGCTGCACCTCCAGTACGTCTCGTTCCTCGAAGAGACCGTCACGCTGGACTTCGGCGACTCGTGGAAGAACAAGCGCCCCGTAGGCGCCATGCTGCGCGAAGGGCTCGTGCCGAGCATGACGGTGACGCTGCCGGCGTTCCTGCTTGCGACGATGTTCGCGGTCTCGCTCGCGCTGTTCTGTGCGTTCTACCGCGACTCGGTGGCGGATCGCGTGACGGTGATCGCTTCCGTCGCCGGCATGTCGATCTCAAGCCTCGCCTACATCATCTTCGGCCAGTACTTCGTGTCCTTCGAGTGGAACCTGCTGCCGATCTTCGGGCACGAGTTGTCGATCCGGGGCTTCGTGTTCCTCTTCCTGCCATGGTCCATCTGGATCGCGCTCACGGTCGGCAGCGAGGTCCGCTTCTTCCGCACGACGATGCTCGAGGAGATGGGCCAGGACTACGTACGGACGGCCGCGGCCAAGGGGCTCGGGACGAAGCGCATCCTCTTCAAGCACATCCTCAAGAACGCGATGATCCCCGTCATCACGCGCGTCGTGATCACGATCCCGTTCCTGTTCGTCGGCTCCCTGCTGCTCGAGAAGTTCTTCGGGATCCCGGGTCTGGGCGACATGTCGCTCCAGGCGATCCTCGAGCAGGACTTCCCGGTCATCAAGGCCATCACCATCTTCGGCGCCCTGCTCTACATCGTCTTCAACCTCATCTCCGACCTGCTCTACGCGGTCGTCGATCCCCGGGTGCGGCTCAAGTGACGGTGCAATCGACCAACGTCTACCGCGCCTCCTGGCTGGCCTGGCCCACGCGCCTGTTCTGCTGGCCGCTCTCTGTGGTCCTGTACCTGACGGGACTCGTCTGGCGCGCCGCAGGCGCGCTGTTCGCCGGCGTCGCCGGGGTGTTGTTCCCGCAGCCGGATCCGGACCACGGCTGGCCCGACGGGCGCAAGCGCTTCGTCGGGTTCGCACGGCAGGGCCTGCGCTACCTGGCGCTGCAGTCCGACGAGTTCCCGCCGTTCCACGGGCGCGTGCGCCAAGAGGGCGAGACGCCCGGCCCGTGGTGGGAGGCGAAGCGCCGGCTGAAGAAGAGCCACGTGGCGCTCGCGAGCACGCTGATCTTCGTGCTCTACATCTACGTGGGCGTCATGGCGCAGGCCGGCGTCGTGGCGGGCGACTACAAGACCAAGACCAAGCGGGCGGAGTTCCTCTCCCCCGGCGGGAGCCCGGGTGAGGACGCTCCCGCAGAGATCCAGGACCGGACGTACGTCCTGGGCACGGATCAACTCGGACGCGACGTCTTCGCCCTCATGCTGCGCGGCGCCACCACCGCGCTCTGGATCGGGCTCTTCGCTGCAACGCTCTCGAGTCTCATCGGGATGATCCTCGGCGCCCTTGCCGGCTTCTTCGGCGGGTGGATCGACGATCTCGTCGTGTGGGGCTACACGACGCTCTCCGCCATTCCCTACCTGCTCTTGCTGATCGCCTTCAGCTACGTGTTCAAGAACAACGCCGACCTCACGGATTGGTACAAGGACACGTTCTTGTTCACGAGCTGGCAGATCTCGCTCGGCTTGTTCATCCTGATCCTCGCGATCGGCCTCACGAGCTGGGTGGGGACGTGCCGCATCGTCCGCGCCGAGTTCATCAAGCATCGCGACCGCGACTACGTGCTCGCCGGCCGGGCGATGGGCCTTCCCACGCGCCGGATCATCTTCAAGCACGTGCTGCCGAACGTGTTCCACATGGTGATCATCACCTTCTCGTTGCTGTTCATCGGCGCGATCAAGTCCGAGGTCATCCTGTCGTTCCTCGGCCTGGGACTCGAGCCGAGCGAGGCCTCCTGGGGCAACATGATCAGCAAGGGCGCGAGCGAGCTGCTGCGCGCCGAGACGGTCTGGTGGCAGATCACGGCGGCGACCGCGGCGCTCTTCGGCCTGGTGCTCAGCGTGAACCTCTTCGCGGACTCGCTGCGCGACGCGCTGGATCCGCGGCTCCGCAAGTGACGCGGTAGGGGCGCCCCAAGGTGCCGCCGGGGCGGCACCGCGTGCGCGCCCGTCGTGCGTCGGTGGGTGCCCGTTGCCACCCCGGAGATTCGCGGGCGCGCACGCGTCCGCCCGCCTCGGCGGGCGGACTTGGGGCGCCCCTACGCGCCCCGACGCGTCCCTACCGGCGCTGCGTGCTTGCGCGCAGGCGCATGATGAACTGGTCGGCCTTGCGGTAGCCGGAGAACTCGTCCAGCTTGCGGCCGCTGCCGTCCACGATCACGACCGACGGGAAGCCGCGTACGCCGAACTGCCGCGCGACGGACTTGCCCACGGGCGAGTCGCCGTCGTAGCGGACACCGATGAAGCGCTGGACCTCAGACCCCACACGGGGGTCGGTGAGCGTCTCGCTGTCGAGACGCCGGCACCAGCCTCACCACGAGGTCCAGAAGAACAGCAGCGCCGGCTTGCCGGTGCGTCGGGCCTCGGCCAGCACGCTCTCGTAGGGAGCGTCCTGCGAGGGGAAGGCGTAGCCGCCAGCGCGGGCGACGGGAGCCGGTGCGGTGCCGCGAGGGGCAGCGCGCGAGGGCGAGGGCGCGGGCGCCCCGGAGGACGAGCACGCTGCGGCGAGGCCGAGCGCGCAGACCGCCACCGCGGCGATGAGGAAGTGCTTCATGGTTGCTCCTGGGGCAGCAGCTTGGCTGGGGTACTGGAGTCGTCAGGTTGTAGGTCGGATGGGCGGGGCTACTTGTCCATCGCTTCGACCATTTCGACGATTCCGCCGACGTCGACCTTCAAGCCGCCGCCGTAGACGCGGCCGTCGTGCATGCCCCAGACCGTGACGGGGATCGGCCCGCCCTTGGGTGCGTCCGGAATCTTCTCATCCATCGCCTTGCGCACCAGCGGGATGATCTGCTGCGCCAGCGCCCGCAGGTCGGCGTTCAGCAGGAACGTCGGCTTGCCGCCCGTACGGTCGAGACCAGCCTGCAGGCCGGCCGGCGCCTTGCCGCCACCCTTGGCCAGGGAGGCGATCGCCGCTTCCATGACCTGGGCATCGCCCATGGTGTAGAGCAGCTTGTTGTCCACCGTGGCGACCTGCACCTTCATGGTGTCGCCGCCGAAGAGCGTGTTCATGATGCCCTGGAGGCCGTCGAGCATGCCGGGCGGAAGCTCTGCGTCGCGGCCCTGGGCGCTCATCAGCTTCTCGAAGTCGAAGCTCATCTCGTAGCTGTGGACCTGGACGCCCGACATGGTCGTGCTGCCCGACTTCTTGGCGCTGACACCCGCGTTCTCGGACATCGCGTTGCCGACGGTGAACATCTTCTCGAAGCGTTCGACGAAGGCCGCCCCGTCCTTGCAGTCGCCGATCTGGACGGCCTGCATGCCCTTGTCGCCCATCGTCAGGGCCATCGCCCAGTTGTTGCCGAGCAGCTTGTACATCTCCGTCATCTCGGCGAGGGCGGCCTTCTGCTGCTCACGCTGATCCTCGGGGGCGCTCTCCAGGCCGGCTTCCATGAGCGGCTGCAGGAGTTCCATCATGCCGCCCATGTCCATCGACAGCAGGGCGTTGACCGGCATGCCGTCCGGCAGGTGCTTGGCCAGCGCGGCGAGGCCGGCGTGGTCGTGGCTCGGCTTGTCGAGCTTGCTGCCCTTCTTCGCGATGAAGCCCACGGCGAACTCGACGTTGCCGCCATCGACGGAGATGCCGAGATCGAGGGTCTCTGCCGAGTTGACGAAGTCCTTCACCCACGCGGCGATGTCGTTGAACATGCCGCCGAGCTGCTCCATGCCGGGCGGCATGTTGTCGAGGCCGCCGGAGACGCCCTCCTGCATCTCATCCAGACCCTTGTCGATGTCCTTGCGGTAGCGCGCCACGAGGGCGGCGAGGTCGATGCGCAGGCCGATGTCGCTGTCCGGTGCGGTCGCCGCGATCGCCGCGCCCCCGCGCTTGACCTCCGGCCCGCGACCCATCGTGAGGTAGTCGCCGGAGACGAGGATCTTGGGCTGTTCCTCGGGCTTCGGGCGGTACTTCTCGGGGATGCCCTCCATCTGCTTCGCGATGGCGGCCTCCATGGACTTCTTGGCGGCCGCGGCGTCCTTCATGCCGAAGATCATCGACATGGTGCCGAGGGCTTCGTCCATGTCCTGCCCGTCGGCCGGTAGCGGGATCGCGATGGCGATCGGCTTGCTCGGATCCCAGTGCTCGCCGGCGCCTTGGAGCACCTGGCCGACCATGGCCTCGAGCTGGATCTCCTCGACCATGTCCTCGTCGATCTTGCCGACGAGTTGCCTGACCTTCTGCTCCAGATCCCCGGGCGCCCTCACGTAGACGAGCGCCACCGTGTTGGCCGGCACGAGGGCGGCCAGGGAGCCGGGGGTCGGCTTCGCGGCCGGTGCCGCCTTGGAGTCGCCGGCCGGACCTGTGGTGTTGCCACCGTCCTTGCCGCCGCAACCTACGAATGCCAGGGTGCACACGAGTGCCCCGGTGACGATCCAACGCTTCCACTGCATGACAAGGCCTCCCGTCAGGTCCAAGCCATCGAGTGTGGGGTCAGATCGAGGGGCCCGCGAGAAAACCCCGGAGGGGCCCAAGGAGGCGCTCGTCAACTCAGGCCTGCCGGACCGCTACTCGACCGTGAAGCGGACCGGATCGCTGGAGGTGCCGTCCTGCTCCACGACCACATCCAGGCTGTCTGCGGGGAGGCCGAAGGGAACCATCACGTGGAGGCCTGTCGGGGTGGGGAAGACGAAGAAGGCGGGCTGCTCGCCGAAGCTCACGCGCGGGAGCTTCAGGGGCATGCCGCGGGGGCCCATGCCGCGCAGCAGGCCGCCGAGGTCGTAGAGATCCGTTCCCTCGATGGCGACGAGGTCGCCGGGCGCGCCCGTCGCAGGATCGATCGTCGTGATGACGGGGGCGCCGCGCTCGCGCAACACGAAGGGCAGACCGTCGGACGTGCGCCCGCCGACCGTGACGGTGACGTCGCCGTCCGCCTCGGCGGGCACGATCGCGATGATGGACTCGCGCGTCCGGCCGAACACGCTCGCCTGCGCGCTGCCGAAGTGGACCTGGGGACGCTGGCCGATAACGAAGAGGTCCTGCCCCTCGATCTCGACGAGACTGCCCGCCGCGGCCGCGCCCGGAGCGAGCGCCGTCAACTCCGGGGTGTCGAGGGCCGCGCCGACATCCAGCGCATAGCCCGCGCTCGGCACACCACCCACGGTGACGATGAGCATGCCGCTTGCGGCGTCGTCCGGCACCATCACGATGAGCTTGCGGCCGAGGGGGAGCACGTGCTCGGCCGCGACCCCGCCGAAGGTGACGCCGACGTCGTCGGCAGGCGTGCCCAGATGCTCGCCACGAACCACGGCGAGGATGCCGGGCACGACCGGCTCGGGGTGAACGGCCGTGACGGTCGGTGTCGGCGCGGCGACGACCTCGAAGTCCGCAGCCTCGCTCGCCAGCGTCCCGCGCGTCACGACGACGTCCTGCACGCCGAGGGCGGCGTCGTCCGGCACGAAGGCCAGGACGAAGCGGGGCCGCGCAAACAGCACGTCGGCCGCCACGGTGTCGAACGTCACGATCGTCTCGTCGTCGCGCGTCGCGAGGTCGGTGCCGCGGATGCCGACGAGGGCGCCCGCGTGCGCGCTCTCGGGATGCAGGGCGTCGATGATGGGCACGCCCGCCTCACCGTCGGGGCCGTCGCCGGGCGTCTCCAGGTGCAGGACCGCATAGGGAACGCCCCGGCCACCCGCGACGGGGGCACGGTGCGCACCCTCGTCGTCGAGCACGTCCTGCTCGGTGCGGCCACTCAGGTCGCGGCGGATCGCGTCGAGCAGCGGATGATCCCGGAAATGCTCCGCGGGCAGCAGTCCGCCGGCGCCGTCTCCCCGGAAGCAGCGCGGCTCTTCCGCGGGAGCTTCGCCCTCGGCACCCACCGGGATCTCGAGCACGTCGCTCACCCCGTCCAGGTCGAGATCGGCGGTGACGATCGCCAGGGAGAAGGTGGCACCGCCACTCGCGTCGGAACCGCCGGTCGTGTTCTCGAACGTCGAGGAGCCTCCGCCGCACGCGGCCGAGAGCAGAGCCATGACGAAGATGCCGGACCAAGCGGGAAGACGAGACATGCGCACCTCCGTACCCTCGCCCCCCATTCTGGCCCGCGGGCGCAGCGTGCGCAGCCCGGATTCCGCCAATCGTGAAGCGGGCCGCGCAGGGCGCTACTTGGGGCGCTTGAGGACGAGGATCGCGTCCGTGGGCACGCCGCCCGTCAGGTAGCGCTCCTGGACCGTTTCCTCGTAGCCGGGCGCACGCGCGATGACGGAGAGCTTGCCGGTCGGGGCGTCCGTGAAGGTCACGCGTCCGCGCCCATCCACGGGCCGGACGCGGTCGTCGCCGCCCCAGCGGTAGCCGGCCACCGTGCCCTGCGGGATCGTGCTGGCCTCGGTGCGCACCGTCAGCACCAGCGTCACCGTCCTGGGGACGGGGCGCGGTCCGGTCGCGGGAGCAGGCGCAGGTGCCTCGGGCTCGCCGAGCTGCTGGGCGGGATGATCGCCGCCATCGCCGAGCAGGGTCCAGACGCCGTAGGCCAGCGCACCGGTCAGGGCCAGGAGGAGAACGAGCCGCATCGGGGCAGCGTACCCGCAGCCCCGGCGCCCTCGTGCGGAGCGCCCGAAAAAGGGCGGGAAGCCGTGCGGCCGTGCGCCCATGCTTGGGGGATGGCAGAGGAAGCACCCGTCTCGGCCGCCTTCCGCGGCGTCACCAAGCGCTTCGGAGCGCTGGAGGTCCTGCGTGGGATCGACCTCGACGTGCGTCGCGGCGAGGTGCTGGCGCTCCTCGGGCCGAGTGGCGGCGGCAAGTCCACCCTGCTGCGGCTCGTCAACGGTCTCGAGGTGCGCGACGCCGGCAGCCTCCGCGTGCTCGACACGGACGTGCCTCTGGGCGGTCCGGCGGCTGCACCCACCGATCCCTTCTGGACGGCGCTCAGGCGTCGGATCGGCTTCGTCTTCCAGGCCTTCCACCTCTACCCGCACAAGACCGCGCTCGAGAACGTCACCCTCGCGCCGGTGACCGTGGCGCGTCTCGACGCCGCGGCGGTCCGCGAGCGCGGCCTGGCCCTGCTCGAGCGCGTGGGTCTCGCGGAGAAGGCGGACGCGTGGCCGCGTCAACTGTCCGGCGGCCAGCAGCAGCGTGTGGCCATCGCCCGGGCGCTCGCGATGGAGCCGGAGATGCTGCTGTTCGACGAGCCCACGTCGGCGCTGGATCCCGAGATGAGTGCCGAGGTCATCGACGTGATGCGCGCGCTCGCGGCTCAGCACGACCGCACCTTGATCGTCGTCACGCATGAGTTCGGCTTCGCGCGGGAGGCCGCCGATCGGGTCGCGTTCCTGGAACACGGGCGGATCCTGGAGGTCGGCGCCGCGCGTGACGTCCTGGAGCGGCCGCAGCACGAGCGCACCCGGGCCTTCTTCGAGCGCGTGCTGTGAGCGCGGAGCTGCGGTTTCGGCGCAACGCCATCCTCCTGTGGGCGGCGCAGTTCATCTCCGTTGCAGGCGATGCCCTGTTCCTGCCGTGCCTCGCGTGGCTCGCCTCTGCGACCGGCGATCGCGAGTCGCTCGTGGGCCTGGCCGTGTTCCTCGCGTTCTTGCCGTACCTGCTCCTCGGCCCGATCGCGGGCGCGTGGGTGGATCGCACCGACCGTCGCCGCGTCATGGTGCTGAGCGACCTCCTGCGTGCGCTGCTGTTGCTCGGCCTGCCCGTCCTCGCCGCACTCTGGGGCGGCGTGAGCTTCGCCCTGATCGTCGGCGTCGGCTTCCTGCTGGCGACCTTCTCCACGCCGTTCCTGCCCGCACGCGATGCGCTGCTGCCCACGCTCATCGGCAAGCGCTCGCTGCCGCGCTGGAATGCCGTCATGCAGACGTCGGGGCAGCTCGCCATGGTGCTCGGCCTGGGGCTCGGCGGCTTGCTGCTGGGGCTGGGCGACCCCGAGGACGAAGTCGGCAGCATCGTGCGCGTGCTGCAGATCGACGGCGCGACGTACGTCGTCTCGGCCATCCTGCTGGCGTTGATCGTGTTGCCCAAGTCCGAGCGCCCGGCTGCGCACCGGACGCACCTCCTGCGTGACGCGCGGGAGGGCCTTGCCTACGGGCTCAAGGACCCGCTGGTCGGCGGCTTGCTGCTGCTCACGGCACTCGACAACCTGGCGATCATGGGGCCCGCCATCGTTGGGGCGCAGGTGCTCGTCGAGCGCGAGTTCGAGCTGGGCGCCGGCGCGTACGCGTGGTTCGAGGGCTGCATGGCGGTCGGCATGGTGCTCGGCTCGCTGATCCTCGCGCGCTTCGGGGCGCGCTGGTCCATGCGCAAGGTCGTGCTCTGGGGCATGGTCATGGACGGGCTGACCTACCTGCCCTACATCTGGCTGGATGACTACGCGCTCTCCCTGCTCGTGATCGTGCTGCACGGCGTCTTCATCCCGCTGATCGTCGTCGGGCGCACGAGTCTGATCCAGCGGCACGTGCCGGCGGACCGGCACGGCAAGGTCTTCGCGCTCGTCAGCATCACCGTGGTCGGCATGACCGCGCTCTCGGCCGCGGCGTCCGGTTGGATCGCCGAGGTGGGCGGGCCGCGCATCCTGTTCGCCGGCGCCGGCGTGTTCGGTGCCTTGTGTGGCGTCGCGGGCTTCTTCCTGTGGTCCTACCGCGAGCCGCCCGCCGCGGACGCCTGAGCGGAAGAAGACGAACCACAGAGAATACAGAGGACACGGAGCGCCCTCCGACAACGCACGTCACTCTGCCGTACCTGCGCCCAGTCCTCTGGCTGCATCGCTGGAAGTCGGAGTCAGCGTGCGCACGCCGAGCATCCGAACGCCATCAACGTGGATGGTCGATCCGATGGAGAGCGTCTGGCGGTTCTTGGGCCCCGCTCTGTGCTCTCTGTGTCCTCTGTGGTTGCCTCTTCAACGCCCGCGGCAGGCGGTGGTTACGCGCTGAGGCGTTCGTCCCCGGCGGATAGCGGGCCGGTCGCCGTGCTGCGCAGTGCCGCCGTCAGCTCGTCGAGCGTGAACGGCTTCTCGAGCAGCAGGCGGCCCGTCTCGAGGGCGGCCACGAGCAGGTCGTCATTCACGAAGTCACCCGTGATGAACACCGTGCGATCGGCCAGGAACGGGTTGGTCTCCAGCAGGCCCTTGTGCAGCTCGAGTCCGCTCGAGCCCGGCATGCGGATGTCCACGATCAGGCTGTCGTAGGAGCTGTGGCGCACCATGCTGAGGGCTTCCGTGCTGTTCGCCGCGCTGTCGACCAGCACGCCGAGGGAGCCGAGCTGTGCGACCAGCGTCTCGCGGACGCTGGCTTCATCGTCCACCACCAGGATGCGCTGGGGCAGCGGCGCGTCCGCCGTGCTCAGCTCGCCGTTGGCGTTGACGCCCGTGAGCTGCATCGTTCCGGGGCTGTGCCGCGGGAGGCGGATCGTGAACGACGCCCCGCCGCCGGTGTCGGGGGCCAGTAGCAGATCTCCGCCGTGGTCGCGTGCGATCGAGCGCGAGAGAGCCAGTCCGAGACCCGTGCCCTTGCCCGAGCCCTTTGTCGTGAAGAAGGACTCGAACACGCGGCTGCGCAGCTCCTCGGGGACGCCGCCGCCGGTGTCTGCGACC
>JAHEIK010000235.1:4988-6272 GCA_024639415.1 Planctomycetota bacterium | reverse complement strand
GGGGTCCGCCGTCTCCAGCGTCAGGTGCACGAGGGTACCGTCGAGGCCGTAGCCGACGCCGATGACCTCGGCATGGACGCTCACGATGGAGGCACCCTCGAAATCCGGGACCACGGACAGCGCATCCTGGAGCCACGCGGCGTCGAGCTGCTGCGGCGTGGCGGGCACGGACATGACGGCTGCTCCCTGCGCCGGTTGCGGCGGACGTGCGACAAGGCTACCGTGCATCCATGCGCAAGCGCCGCCCCCTGCCGACCCTGGCCGCCCTCGTGGCCCTCCTCTTCCTGATGTGTGCCGCCTCCCCGGCACGCGGCGACGAGGACGCCGAAGAGCGCCGTGCTCGCCTGAAGAAGGCGCAGACAGAGTTCGCTGCCGCCGAGGCCGAGTTCGTGAAGCGTGTGAACACAGCCATCGAGCGCGGACGCGACTGGCTCCTGAAGCGCCAGAACGAGTCAGGCCACTGGCCGACGTGGAAGCCGAACACACTCGACAAGGTCTACCCCGGGCGCGCGGCACTGATCATGCTGACCCTGGCCAAGTGCGGGTGCACGCTGAAGGACAAGGACAAGGCACTGCAGCGCGGCATCACGGCGCTCGAGGGCTACCGGGCGTACCTTGCCGCGAAGGGTCCCGGCACGACGGCCGAGGGTGACCACACCTACAGCACGGCCGTGCTCGTGATGATGTACGAGGCGATCTTTGCGAAGCACCCCAAGCCGAAGAAGGGCCGTCGGCCAGGACGCGCGAAGCCCAAGCGCAAGAAGAAGAGCCCCTGCAAGTACCCCAAGCAGGTACGCAAGACGATCCAGGAGCTCATCGCACGACTCGAAGCAACCCAGGCGGCGCAGGTCTGGCGTTACCCCGGTCCGGCCGACAAGGACCAGGACCTCTCCAACACGCAGTATGCGCTGCTCGCCCTGCAGTCGGCCGGCCGCTGCGGACTCGAGGTCTCGCCCGCGGTCTACCGCAAGGCGCTGGCCTACCTCTTCGAGAACCAGGCACGCAACGGCGCCACCGTCGAGCTGTGGATGGACAACCCCGCCTGGCAGCCTGGCGAGGAGCGCTACGGCCGGCTCATCCCCCAGGGCAAGGCGCGCGCCCGCGGCTGGGCCTACGCCCCGGGCGGCCGGCACTCCGGCAGCATGACGACCGCCGGCATCGCCTCGCTGGCCATCATCAAGGAGCGCCTGCTTGCGGGCGGCGTACTGCAGACCGAGGAGCGCAAGCGCATCGACGCGGCGCTGCGCGACGGGGTCGGCTGGTTCTCGAGCAACTTCTCGGTCG
>JAHEIK010000235.1:0-4978 GCA_024639415.1 Planctomycetota bacterium | reverse complement strand
AAGGCGCGGGCTCGCGGCTGGGCGTACGCACCCGGAGGACGCCACTCCGGCAGCATGACCACGGCGGGGATCGCGTCGCTCGCCATCATCAAGGAACGCCTGCTCGACGGCGGGGTCACTCCGGCAGCATGACCACGGCGGGGATCGCGTCGCTCGCCATCATCAAGGAACGCCTGCTCGACGGCGGGGTGCTGCAGACCGAAGAGCGCAAGCGCATCGATGCGGCGCTACGCGACGGAGTCGGCTGGTTCTCCAGCAACTTCGCCGTCGAGCGCAACCCCGGCAATCCGAGCTGGCACTACTACTACCTCTACGGCCTCGAGCGCGCAGGCGACCTGCTTGGCCTGCGCTACATGGGCAAGCACGACTGGTACCGCGAAGGCGCCGAGTGGCTCATCAAGGCCCAGCAGGCGGGGGGCTCGTGGCCAGCGCAAGGCGGCAAGGACCCCAATGCCCACGGTGAGACCGAACTCATCCGTACGTGCTTCGCGCTGCTCTTCCTCAAGCGTGCGACGGTCCCGCCGTCGGTCCCCCTGGGACCGGTTGTCACAGGGGACTGACGTGACGGGCGACTAGCTACTCCTTCACACGCCCGTCGTCCGTGTGATCGCGCTCCTGCGTCCCCAGGGCTGCCGTCATGCGCCGCAGATCCCGCAGACCGCCGACGGTGAACCACACGATCACGATCGCCGAGAGGCCGAGCAGGAGCGCCACGTAGCCCTTCCAGAAGTCGAGCCAGAAGCCCTTGTCGATGCCGATCGTCAGCGCGATCGTCGTCCCCACGATGAAGACGGACACCTGCATCCCCGTCCAGACGTAGCTCAGGATGTAGATGACCTTGTCGCGCTTCGTGAACTCCGGGTTGTCCAGCCCGAGGCGCAGCATGCGGCGCCAGGACTTGCCGCCCAGCACGACCTGCTCCTTGTGCTCGACGTCGTCCGTTCGTCGCAGCAGACCCTCGAGATCGAACGGCCGCCGGGCAACGAGCGAGACGACGACGTACACGAGCGCCGACGCCCCCATCGCGAGCAGCCAGACCTCCATCCCGTTCAGCGGGATGATCGAACGGTCCGAGTCCACGACGCCGATCACGGCCAGCGTGCCGCCCGTGATCATCGCGGCGAAGGCACCGGCCGTCGTTCCGCGCTTCCAGTAGAGCCCGCCGATGATCACAGCCCCCGAGCCACCCGCGAAGATGGCGCCGGTCACGGCGAAGTACATCAGGATCTGCTCGCTCTCCCGGTAGATCATGCTGAAGCAGAAGATGAACGCGGCCACGCCGACGATCGACCAGCGCAGGATGCGTATGTGGCCCTCCGGCGAGAGGGGCTTCTTGCGCAGCGGCATCACCACGTCCTGGATGAAGATGCTGCCCCAGGAGTGCAGATAGGAGTCGTTCGTCGTGATGAAGGCGGCCAGCATCATCGCGCAGAACAGCCCCATCAACCCCGCCGGCAGCAAGCGGGTGAGCGTCAGCGGCGTCTGCAGCTGCGAGTGCAGCGCTGGATTCGGCTCGCCCTGCAAGGCCGACGTCACATGCTGCGCCGTCTCGCCGAAGTCGGGATGCTGCAGCACGGTCACGGCGATGATCGGCAGCAACATCATGAAGAGGCCGCTGGGCATACCCCGCCACAGACCGAGCACACCGCCCATCTTGGCCTCGTGCGCGCTCTTGGCCGACGTGTTGTAGCCCTGCGTCCCCTGCCAGGAGAGCGCGTTGTAGAACAGCCCGATCACACCGATCATGAAGAAGCCGAAGTTGAAGCTCTCGACGTTGCCGGTGTCGAACGGGTCGATGCGCGATTTGCCCGGGGCGTGGTTGGAGAGCACCTCGATGATCTGATCCTCCGAGACGAGCGTCAGCAGGTAGATCGGGATCACGAGGAAGACGATGTTGGTGAACAGCCCCTGGATGAAGTCCGTGATGATGATCGCGACCTGCCCGCCCACCGTCACGAAGTAGAGCGCCGTCAGCAGCAGCGCCAGCATGGCAACGGGGAAGGTCTCGAGCGTGAGCCCGAGCACGTCGAACTCCGGCGGTAGCCCCATGAAGTAGATGAAGAACCGCGCGCCGACGGCGGGGTAGATGCCGAAGTTGATGATGCCCGAGCCGTAGGCGACGAAGCCCGCGAAGACGCGGAACTTCTTGCTGTAGCGCCGCTCGAAGAACTCCGCCATCGTCAGGCAGCGCGTTGCGCGAAAGCGGTAGCTGATCCACCCGGACGCCACGACGATCGTGACGAACAGGGCCATGCTGAGACCCCACCACGACATCGAGAACCCCGCTTCGAGGTTCATCTCCATGTTGGCGATGAGCGTGATGGCGCCGATACCTGCGATGCCCTGGGAGACACTGATGAGATAGCGTCCCGCGGTCCTGCCCGCCGCCAGGAAGTCGGCGACCGAGCGCATGTAGCGACGGCTCACCAGGACACCGAGCACGAGGGCGCAGTACACGCCGGCCATGATCAGCCAGTCGATGCCTGTCATGTTCATGCGCTGTCTCCCTCCGTCGACGGTACCGCGGCGAGCCTGTAGGTCGTCAGGTCGATTGCCAGTGCACGCGCCTGGTCGACCGCAGCCTCGGGCGTCGCGAGGTCACGCCCCCACGTCAGCACGTAGCGGAACTCATGGAAGCCGCCCAGGTCGGAGGCGAAGTTCGTCTCCCACATGTTGTTCATGAGCCACGCGAAGACCTGCGTGGGCAGCGCGGGCAGGTCGTCGTCACCGGCCAACCTGCGCGGTCCCACATCCAGCGGACCCAACTGCAGGAGCGGTTGATCCAACATCGCCAGCGCGACGCCGACGCCGCGGCCCACCCACGCGAGGCCCTCGTCTACGCTCGTGAAGTCCGTCAGGGTGCCGGGGATCTGGTCGACCCAGGGGCGCAGCACGCAGCCGGGCTTGCCAACCCACAAGGCCTCGTGGTCGCCTGCCGTGAACGGCAGCGCCAGGTACACGTTCTCGGGCGCCCAGGAGCCGGTCTTCTGCAGCCGGAGCGCGACGTCCACCCGGCGCGCGTGCACGTGGGCGGCGAGTTCCAGGACGACATGCGCGCAGCCTTCGAGTTCGTAGTGGATGCGCGCGACGTGGCGCACGGGGCTGCACTCGACCGGCTCGACACGTGTCACGCGACCCACGGCACGCTGGACATCCTCGCCCTTGCGGTTCCTGTCCATGGCCCCACGGACGGCAAGCATCCGGTCCGGGTCGACACACGGGGTGAGCTCGCGGAGGGGCTGGAAGGGAGCGTGCCGCGAGTCGCTGCGCAGCAGATCACGCTGGGTCTCGCTGTCGACGATGCGGGCGATCCCTGCGTCCGGATCGATGTCGATGCGCACGTACGGCGTCTCGATCGATGCTCCACCACCCGACACTGCGCGCTCGGGCGCCTCCCCCGGATGCACGTCGAGGACGTACTCCGCCGCGCCCCCGGCCTCGAGCTCCACGGGCACCAGGAACGCCATGCCGCGCGGCACCGGCTTGCGCTCGAACGGAAGCGCCTCGGCGGACCCTGCGCGCCGCACGACCACGCGATCATCCACGGACCGATCTGCGTACTCGTGGTGGATCACCTCGAGGGACGCGAGCCCCCGAAGCGGAACCTCCGCCGGATTGCGTACCCGCCACGCGAACGGCAGTGCGGGGGCGAGCAGCGCGGCGCCATCCTCCTCCAGCGAGCCCTCCAGCAGGCCGGCCGCACGCTCGGCGGCATGTGCGGCGTACGCCTCCTTGCGTGCAGCGATCGTCTGCGCAAGAAGGTGCCAGGGCTGCGCGATCGAGTCGGAGTGGCCGAACGTATGCTCGGCGAAGAGCGCGAGGTCGGTCACGACCGCGACGTCGTCGGTGGCGCCGAGTGCACGAGCACGGCGCAGATTGCGCTGGGCCTCGCGGAAGACCCGCACCGCCCGCGGCATGCTCGCCGGCCCGTCGGACCACCAGTCGGGCCAGTCTCCCCGGTGCGTCGGCAGCGACTCGGCATGCGCGCCAAGGCGTGCGAAGAACTCGTCTAGCGTTGCCATCCGCACGGGGAAGCGCGCGCCGTGCGTGGCGTTCCAGCGCTCGACTTGATCGAGGATGGCCTCGGACGGCGGTCCGTTGTCGGTGCGCAGCCCCGAGATCATGACGGGTGCGAAGTCCAGCGGGTAGCCGGCCTGCTCGAGACGCTGCCAGTAGCGTGGGATGCGCCGCTCTGCGACGCCCCAGGCGTCGTGGAAGATAATGTCGGCGTCGCAGTCGTCCTTCGTCAGGTAGCTGGCGCAGGCGCCCGGAGCCAGCCCAAGCTCATTGCCGAAGTGGTAGTGCTCTCCGCTCCACGTGAGCAGGCGCCGCCCCGAGGGTGCCTCCCACCAGAAGCCTTGCTGCGGTCGCTCCAGCGGGTACCGGCCGTGATGCGTGTGGATGCACGTGAACAGGCTTTCCGTGCCCGCGTCCAGCAGGGCGTCGGCGAAGCCCCACCCGAAGCCGTTGATGTCCGCCGTCATGGCCGACCGCGCGCGCTCCCCCAGCGCTCGGGCGAAGGCGTCGGCGCGTCCGAGCACGCCGCGCAAGACCTCGGGCCCGGCCAGCTCGGAGAAGTTGAGGTAGCCGCTCGAGAGACCGATGCGTCCGGCCTTGACCATCGCGGCGAAGCGCGCAACGTCGGACTCGTCAGCGACCGCGAGGAAGCGCTCGACGGGCCAGAAGGTCTCGCAGACCCAGCGGAAGTCCGGGCGGCGCTCGGCGATCGCGATGGCCTGGCGCAGGAAGTCGATCTGCCAGCGCTCGATGCGCCGCTGGGTCTCCGTGTAGCCCACGTCGGTGTGGCTGTGGTGGATCAGGTAGAGGATGCGCGTCATGCGGGGCCAGCAAACTCGACGATGCCCCAGTGCTCCGGCCTGTGCATGTCGATCACGCCTTGCGGCGACCAGACCCAGTTCTCCTCGTCGCGCTCCGACTTCGGCGTCTTGCGATACGCCCCGTCCTCGACCTCGTAGTG
>JAHEIK010000234.1 GCA_024639415.1 Planctomycetota bacterium | reverse complement strand
CGGCCTGGGTCTTGTGGGGTCTGCCGGAGTAAGGCTCGCTCATGGGGGGTGCGGGCGCGGGCGAGCCACGGCGTGGCGAGTGCGCTTGCCCGCAGGGGGGCTCGCCCCCCTGGCAGGCATGCAGCAAGTCACGGCCGCGCAGCGCGCGGGCTTGCGCAAGACCACGTCCGTCGGACGTGGTCGGAGACGGAGTCTGGGAGGGGGCGCTTGTAGGGGTCATGGGAGGAGGCCTGAGCTTCGCGAAGGTCGACGAGTCTTGACCCGACCCGCCCGGCCGTGGAGAGGGAGTGAGAGAGGGGCCTCCAGCCCCGCTCCAGCATGGGCTCCTAGTCACCCGACCTTGCCCTTGCTAGAACGGACGACGCCTGGGGAGGTGTTCGGCTGGGGGACAGCGAACGTGAAGAGCCGGGAGCCCGATCCGGGGAGGCGACAGGACCTCGCCAGGTGCCGGGCCCTCGGTACGCTTCCCGACGACGTCATCGACCGCATGTTCTCGTCGATGGAAGCGCACGACTACGCTCCAGGTGAGATCCTCATGGCCGAGGGCGCCTCGGCGGACTTCCTCTTCTTCATCGTGTCCGGCACCGCCCTGGCGCAGTCGCAGACGCCTTCCGGGGAGGTGCGCCAGATCGCCTCGTTCGGACCGGGCGACATCGTGGGGGAGATGGCCCTCGTGATGGAGGAGCCGCGCAGCGCCTCGGTCGAGGCGGAGTCGGAGGTCCACACGCTGGCCTTGCCCGCGCGGACGTTCGACGAGATGGCCGCGAAGAATCCCGAGCTCGGCGTCGTGCTGACGCACCTCGTCGCCGATCGGCTCGGCGAGCGTGACGTAGACGGCCTCGGGGGGAAGGTCGTCGGCTCCTTCCGCATCGTGGATGCCATCGCGCGCGGTGGGATGGCCGTCGTGTACCGGGCCATCGACACCCGCACGGGGAGAACCGTCGCGCTCAAGATGATGAGTCACCGGCTCCTCTACAAGCCCGGTGGTTTCAAGCGCTTCCAGCGTGAGGCCGACATCCTCCTGACGCTCGACCACCCCCACGTCGCCCAGTTCCATGAGCGCTTCAGCGCCCTGCGCACCTCGTTCATCGCGATGGAGTACTACGACGGCCCCACGATCAAGCGCATGCTCGAAGAGCAGGGGAAGCTGAGCGAGGCCGACACCCGCTGCGTGCTCGGGCAGATCGCATCCGCGTTGAGCTACCTCCACGGGCGCGATGTCGTCCATCGCGACCTCAAGCCCGACAACATGATCACGGCCAGCGACGGCAGGCTGCGCCTGACCGACTTCGGCCTGGCCAAGGACCTCAAGCCCGTGACCACCACGAGCACGTCCGGCGAACACCCCTTCCTCGGCACGCCCCTCTACATGGCGCCGGAGCAGATCGCCGGCCGCAAGGTGTCCGGGCCCGCGGATGTGTATGCCCTCGGCTGTGTGGGACTGGAACTCCTTGGAGGCCGGCTGCCGTTCGATAGCAGCAACATCGCCTCCCTGATCATGTCCAAGATGAGCTACACGCTGCCTTCGGCTGCCGAGGTCGGCGATGGCATCAGCGACGAACTCCACGCCGTCCTCGCCCAGGCCCTGGCGCAGGAGCCGGAGAAGCGCAGCGTGGACCTGGCGCAGGTGAGCTCCTGGGCCGAGCCCCTACGCCCGGAGCTGCTGGCGGTCCGAGCGGACGACGGAGCCTGACCGCGGGAGCCTCTGCGCCCTGGCCGCGGGCCCAGACTCCCGTCCGCCCCTCCGGGCTGACGTTCCGGGCCTGGATATGTCATGATCTCCGCGGGAGTGGGGGATCGAGGGGACCGGTCTGCCTGTGACGATGCGCTGTACTGCTTGCCAGACGGAGAACACGGCCGGAGCGCGCTTCTGCATGGAGTGCGGCCAGAAGCTGGCTGTCACCTGCCGTGAGTGCCAGGCCGAACTCGCAGCCGGGGCGAAGTTCTGCGCCCAGTGTGGGGCGCCGACGGGCAGCGCCCCCGCGGCTTCCCAGAAGCCCGCACGGGCAAAGGCTCCGGACACGGGGTCGGCGGAGCGCCGTCAGCTGACCGTGATGTTCTGCGACATCGTCGGATCGACGAAGCTCTCGGAGGAACTGGATCCCGAGGACTTCCGGTCGCTCGTGGACGTGTACCAGAAGGCCGTCTCCGAGGCGATCGAGCCCTTCGACGGCTACATCGCCCAGTACTACGGCGATGGGCTACTCATCTACTTCGGGTATCCGATCGCCCACGAGGACGAGGCCGTGCGCGCGATCAGCGCCGGCCTGAGGATCGTCAAGGCCATGGAGACGATGAGCCGACCGCTCTCCGTCCGCATCGGCATCCACACCGGCAACGTCGTCGCAGGTGAGGTCGGCGCGGGCAAGCGCCGGGATCAACTCGCGATCGGGCAGACGCCCAACCTCGCCGCGCACATCCAGGGCAAGGCCAAGGCGGATACCGTGGTCGTGAGCGAGGCGACCTATCGCCTCGCGGAGGGCTTCTTCAGCTTCGAGCCGCTCGGCCCGACGGAGCTCAAGGGCACCTCGAAGCCCGTTCTGCTCTATCAGGCGCTGGAGGAGAGCGGCGTGCACGGTCGCTTCGAGTTGACCGTGCAGCGCGGGCTGAGCACGCTCGTCGGCCGCCAGAAGGAGCTCGATCTCCTGACCGAGAAGATGCACGCGAGCATCGCCGGCGAAGGGCAGGCGGTTCTCGTCACCGGCGAGGCGGGTGCGGGCAAGTCGCGTCTGGTGCACAGCTTCCGCGAGGGCGTCCGCACGGAGCTGACCGACTGGTGGGTCTACCGCTGCACGCCGTACACCCAGAACACGTCCTTCTACCCCATCATCGAGATGATCCATCACCAGCTCAGCCTGGAAGAAGGCGACAGCGAGGCGGAGAAGATCGCCAAGATCGAAGCGCGTTGCGACGCGTTCGGGTTGGACCGGGATGAATACGTGCCACTGCTCGCGGAGCTCATCGAACTGCCGCTGGGGGACAGCTACCCGCCGCTCGGCCTGAGCCCGCAGCTCTTCAAGGAGAAGGCCCTCGCGTTCTTCGTGGAGTTCATCCTCGCGCGAGCCGCCGAGCTGCCCGTCGTCTTCTTCATGGAGGACCTGCACTGGGTCGATCCGTCGACGATGGAGTTCCTCGAGCAACTACTCGATCGCACGGCAGACGCACCCGTGATGGTGCTCTTCACGGCGCGGCCTGAGTTCACGTCACCCTGGGACGAGAGACCGCGCTTCACCACCGTGGACCTGAAGCGCCTCGGGCGCAGCGACATCGAGGCCATGGTGACCGAGCTCACGGACGGTCACGGCCTGGAGCCGAGCCTGCTCGCCCACATCATGGAAAAGAGCGACGGCGTGCCGCTCTACGTCGAGGAGGTGACGAAGAGCCTCATCGAACTGGAGTTGGTCACGCTGAAGGACGACCGCTACGTTCTTGCCGAAGGGCAGACGGCGGTCTCGATTCCCACGACCCTGCGCGACTCCCTCACGGCGCGCCTCGACAAGCTGGGGTCTGCCAAGGGCGTCGCCCAGCTGGGCAGTGCCGTCGGACGCGAATTCTCCTTCGATCTCATCGCGGCGGTCTCCTCCCAGGATGCGACGGAGCTGCAGCGGGACATCGGACGCCTGGTCGAGGCCGTCCTGCTCTACCAGCGCGACGAAGGCTTCCACACGATCTACATCTTCAAGCACGCCCTGATCCAGGACGCGGCGCACATGTCGCTGCTGCGGAGTCAGCGGCAGGCCATCCACAAGCACATCGCAGGCATCCTGGAGGAGAAGTTCCCGAACATCGTCCGGACGCGCCCCGAGCTGCTGGCCTACCACCATGAGGAGGCGCGTAGCTTTGATGACGCCGCACGCTTCCGGCTGCTTGCCGGTCAGCAGGCCAACCAGCGCTCGGCGTACGCCGAGGTGGTCAGCCACTGCGAGAAGGGGCTGAAGCTGCTCGCCGAGCTGCCTCGCGAGCCGCAGCACGTGCAGCGTGAACTCGAGCTGCGCTCGACGCTGGGCACGGGCCTGATCGTGACGCGCGGGTACCAGTCCGAGGATGTGGCAGAGAACTCCGCCCGCTCGCACGAGGCCTGCATGGAGCTGGGAGAGACCCCGTTCCTCATGCCCTCGCTCTACGGCTTCTGGGTCTATCACCTCATGCGCGGGCACATCAAGGAGACGGAGGACCTGGCGGCGCAGATCGTCGGCTTCGCGAAGAAGGAGGAGCCGTCCCACTTCCTGATCGCACAGTCGTCCTGCGGCACGACGGACTTCTACGCAGGTCGGTTCAAGGCGAGCCGGGAGCACTTCGAAGCGGCGATGGCGCTGTATAGCGCAGAGCTGCAGCCGGTCCTCGCCCAGTCCTTCGGTGAGGACTCCGGCCTGCTGCCGAACTTCTATCACTGGTGGGGACTCTGGATCCTGGGAGAGCCTGAGTCAGCCATTGAGCACATGCAGAGCGCCATGGCCGTCATCGAGGCATTGGAGTCGCCCTACGTCCTGGCCATGGGCCTGCTCTTCGAGGCGATCCTGTGGCGTGAGCTCCGCGACACGGCCAAGGCGAAGGCGGCCGGCGAGCGCTTCGTCGTCCTCGCCCACGAACAGCGCTACGTCCTGCTCGAGACGGTGGCGAACGTCGGCTACGGCTGGGTCATGTGCAAGGAGGGCGACGTCGACGGCGGGATCAAGCGCATGAACGACGCGCTCGCCATGCACGTCGCGATCGGGACGGCCCTGCCGCACGCCTACTGGCGCAGCTATCTCGTGGACGCACTCCTGGAGGCCGGTCGCGCGGAGGAGGGCCTGAAGGAGGTCGACGACGCGCTCGAGCGCAGCAAGACCCAGCTCGACGTGTTCTACGACGCGGATCTCTACCGGCTGCGGGGCGAACTCCTGCTGAGGCTGAAACGGGCCGAGGAGGCGGAGGCGGCGTTCCTCCAGTCGCTGGAACTGGCCTACGCGAACGGAGCCAAGGCGTTCGAGCTTCGTACCGCGACGAGTCTCGCGCGCCTCTACCACGGCGCGGAGCGCGACGAGGAGGCACGCGCGCTCCTGGCGCCTGCTGTGGCCGCCTACCCGGCTGCTCTCGACCTGCCCGACCTCGTGGACGCACGCGCCGCACTGGCGCAGCTCGCCTGAGGGACAGCCCGTCCGCGGGCGACTCTGCCGCCGCGGCTACGCCGGCCGCCCCTACGCGAGATCGTCCTCGTCGGCCTTCGCCGGCGGATCCTCGGGCCGCGGCTCGTCCGCCCGGGCCTCGGGAGCAGGTTCCGCAGCCGCGTCGTCGAAGTGCGCATCGACGCCGAGTGCAAACGCGCGCAGTGCTTTCATCTCCTCGTTGAGCGTGTCGTCGTTGAGGAGATAGGTGTCGCTCGGAGGCTCGTCGCCGCCCTCGATGTCGAACTCCTTGTTCGGGGGAACGAGGGTGTACCAGTCGCCCTCGGACGTGTGATAGCGGTAGTGGTTCTCGTCGAAGGTCGGCTGCAGCGCGGCCGGGATGAGCATGCGCGGGATGCAGGAGTCGGGCGCCGGATCCCAACCCCACATCGTGGCCGGATGATCAGGCTGGGCCGACTCGAACATGCTGTCAGGCTGGGGGATGGCGCCGACGCCCGTGGCGTACTCCTCCCGTTCGGGCCCGCGCATCGCGAAGTAGCGCAGGTGCTTGATGATCATGTGCGGGTCGGTGCGCAGCAGCGCCTGCTTGACCTGCTCGTTGGTGAGCTGCGCGGGCAGTGCACCCATCTGTCGCTTGAGCTCATGCTCGAGGTCCAGGAGCTCCATCTGGCGACTGAGGGCCTCGTGATGCTCGCGCATGCCGGCATCGTCGACCTCTGTGTAGCGGGGGTCGTACTTCATCGGGTCCATATGCCTACATCCTTCCCCTGAAGCGGGCGGTCACGAAGTCCTCGGGGACGTGGCGCCGGTCGCGCTGCCACGCGTGCGCGCCGAACACGCTCTGATCCACGCCCAGAGACTGCTTGAGATTCGCACGCAGCCAGAAGGGATCCTGCGGCTCGAAGTAGTCGCGGATCCGGCCGTGGCTGGTGTCGGTGTGCTTGGGCACGAGCCCGAGGGCCTTGACGATCGGGAGCGAGTCGTAGCGATCGATCACCACGTGGATCTGGCACTGGTCGATCGGCTTGAGTTCGATCAACTTGTCGATGGTCCGCTCGTAGCGCACGAGGGATCTGTAGCAGGCCAGGTTCGGCTCCGCGGCGTCGCGGAACTGCTTGAGCGTCACGAAGTGGATCGGTGCTCGCTCCCCGGGGGGGCGCGGTGACGGCGCCCCGCCCG
>JAHEIK010000233.1 GCA_024639415.1 Planctomycetota bacterium | reverse complement strand
GCCGCGGACCTCGACGGTGACCAGCTCCTCGCCGGGCACCTCGGTCCGGACCTCGATCACGTCGTCGAGGGGGCCGGCCGGCGCGTCGGCCGGCACCGTCACGCGCAGCTTCTTGACCGGGCCGGTCATGCCGAAGCCGTCTTCGATGGCAACGTCCAGGACGCCCTTGCGCGCCCGGGCCGTGACCTTGCCCAGCTTGATGTCCTTGCTGAAGGCGCGCACTGTGACCGCGGCGCTCTTGCTCTTGCCACGGGCCACGAGGCCCAGGTAGATGCGACTCGTCTGGATCCAGACCTTCCCCACGACGTGGGCCGTGAGCGGGATCAGCACCCGGCGCTGCGTCGGGTGGTTCGTCGTGACGATCGCCTTCTTGGAGTAGATCCCGCGCTTGGGCGGCTGCGTGAAGGTGAAGTGGATCTGCCAGCCCTTGAACGGGATCGGGCCGGTCGGCTTGTACGGCTCGATGCGCGTCTTCACGGGCTCGCCCGGGACCTCGATGCGCTGGATCTCGAACGGCTTGCCCACGCCCTCGTACCAGAGCAGCGGCACGGAGCCGGTCGGCAGGGTGCCCGCCAGGACTTCTCCGAAGTGGATGCGCTCGACCAGGACGCCGCCGACGATGTTGAGCACGAGCTTCAACTCGACGCTCTTCGGTTGCGTGCTGGGCGGGACGCCGTCGTCGTACAGCAGGCGGACGGTCTTCGAGGCGCGTCCCCGGAAGCCGTGCGTGCGGAAGCGGACCGTCAGGGTGCCGCGCGCCTCGGGAGCAAGCTCCGTGTGCGACAAGCCCACGGAGTAGCAGCCGCAGTCGGCCTTCACACGCAGGCCCTTGATCGGGGTCTTGCCGCCGTTGTGGTAGCCGATGTCCGCCGAGTACTCGCGGTCCTGGTCGACGACGCCGTAGTCCTGCGTCGTCTTCTCCAGGACGAGGCTCGGCGCCTCCTCGCTCGCAGCGGGTCCAGCACGCTTTGCAGTGGGCGGCGCGTCTTCCGCGGCTGCGCCTGCCGTCACGAACACGACGGCGGCGAGAAGGGCGAACGACAAGAGGAACGGGTGTCGGAGGTTGTCCATGGGCTTCGCCCAGGATCCTACGCGAGAATCAGACGTCCGGCGCGCGTCCTCGTTCAGGACCGATGAGGCCGCCGAACGCGTCCGCGACCGTTCGCACCAGGCGGCGGTCTTCCTCGTCGAACGCACCGACCGTGTCGGCGTCCAGGTCGAACTGCCCCACGACGCGGTCGCGCGCTCGGATGAGCACGACCAGCTCGCTGCGCACGCCGGCCGAGCACGAGAGGTAGTTGTCGAGCGTACGTACGTCGTCGATCACCTGGTCGGCGTCCTCGGCGACGGCGGTACCGCACACGCCGCGGCCCACGGGAATGCGTGTGTGCTCCGTTGCAGGGCCGCTGTAGGGCCCCAGGCACAGTTCCTTGCCCTCGAGCCAGTAGATGCCGGTCCAGGACGCTTGCGGCAGGGCACGTACGAGCGCTTCGACGACCGCGCGCCCCAGCGCCTCACGATCGGACGTATCGACCGCCTTGGTCTGCATGATCTGGAGTACGGCTGCAGCGTCGGGCTTCATCGCAGGTCCTGTCGACAGATTCGGCTCACGGTGCCAACGAAGGGACGTTGCCAACGAAAGAGGGCGTCACGCTACGCGTGACGCCCTCGGGTGTTCGTTCGCACGATCGTTCACGAAGTGAAGTGTCGCGTCGAAGCTGAGAGCAGCCTTGCGGCGCTCGCAGTAGTTCGCAGTTAGAGGTCCTGCGGACGGACGGTGCCGCGGCGGTTGGCCTCGCAGCGCGCGACGGCGTCGCTCAGCATCGCCAAGACCTTGCCGTTCAGTGCCTCGATGAGGTCGCCCGAGCAGCGGACGCCGTGGCTCTTGACGGCTTCCTTGACCTTCGAGCCGACGACGACGTTGAGTGCGGGCTTCTTGGCGCGACTCGCGGTCTTGCGCTTCGCCTTCTTCTTCCTTGCAGCCATGAACCTCTCCTGCCTCTGTTGTCTGGAACCCGTCCGCACTCGGCGTGGCGTTGCACGCACGCGCGACGGACTCCTTGGGAACCGTGGATGTGGTTGAAATGTCGCTTGAAACGACGAATCGGCCCGCTTTCGGGCCGATTGGCGGCGGACTGTACCACCGGGTCCGATACCCCTCGTAACCAAAAAACAGCCCCGAAACGGCGTCTTCCGTACCGAATTCGGACCCGCAGCGTTGTGGCTCGGACCCGCTTCGCCGCAGCGTCCCGGCGCCGGGTTCGCCGCACTCGGGACGCGCGGCGAAACGAAAACGGGCCGGGCCCTTGCGGGCCCGGCCCGTCAGCCGCGGAGGGAGCCGAGGGAGGGTGTCCCGCGAGCGGAGGCTCGCAGGCGCTTGGGCAGGAGGGAGGAAGGGAGGAGGGTTGGCTCGACCCCCGCGACTGTGTCTGTGTCTATCTATACGAACCCCACCGGCGGACGGTTGGTTCTCGGAAAATGCACTGCGTGTCGCGGCGTGGGACGGCGCGACCCCATGCCCTGCGTCCCCGCGGGGCCATTGGTTGCGGGTGCGCACAGATGCGCTGCGGCACTGTGCACAAGGCGTGGATTGTGGGCCTCGCCATGCCACCTGGCCGGGCCCCGACTGTCCCTCCCCAGGCGTACTTTCTTCGGCCCGGGACAGGGGCTGTCCCGGGGGCTGCAGCAGGCGCGCAGCGGAGCCGACGGGCTGCCGCGGCGGGCCTCGTCGGTGCCGGTCCGTCCGCCCCGCGCCTCGACTCCGGTCGTGGTTTCCCGTGAAGGAACACGAACTTGTTCGTGCGCGGCGCCTCGGGCTGTGCTACGACATGCTGTGGCGCTACCCCGAGGGACCACAACCTGTTGGGGTAGGGGCCCGTTGGGGTGCGTCGGCTGAAGGTCCGCAGGAGGGCCGGGGCGGCTGGGCGTGTCGCGGTCTGCCAGGAGGGTGCAGGCGGCGTCGTGCCGCATGGCCGTCCGGCGGTTTCGGGCCTTCGCCCGGCGTGTCCCCAGTCCAGCGTCATGACATCAGTTCGCCGGCGTGCGCGAGCACGCGGGTGTGGGATTGCCGGCACGTTGCAGCGCGTCGGCGGGGCAACGATCCGTTGAGCATGGGTCCTCTCGAGAGTGGACCCGCCGAAGAATGCGCGCGTCTGCGCGCTCCGAGAGAGGCACGCATGAAGTTCACTCGCCGTTTCACGACCGCCGGCCAGGACCCCTACGAGGGCATCGAGTGGACCTCACGTACCTCTGAGATCCGCAACCCGGACGGCACGGTCGTCTTCCAGCTCGAGGACGTGCGTGTGCCTGCCACGTGGTCGTCGGTCGCGACGGACGTCCTGGCCCAGAAGTACTTCCGCCGCGCAGGCGTCCCGCAGACCGACGCCGACGGCGAGCCCCGCCTCGCGGCCGACGGCAGCCCCGTGCTCGGCGGCGAGAACGATGCCCGCCAGGTCTTCCACCGCCTCGCGGGATGCTGGGCCTACTGGGGCGAGCGCTACGGCTACTTCGACAGCGATGGTGATGCCGCCGCCTTCTACGACGAACTCTGCCGCATGCTCGCCGACCAGCGCTGCGCCCCCAACAGCCCGCAGTGGTTCAACACCGGCTTGCACTTCGCCTACGGCATCGACGGCCCGGCGCAGGGCCACAGCTTCGTCGATCCCGACACGGGTCGCCTGCGCGCAAGCAAGTCCGCCTACGAGCGTCCGCAGCCCCATGCTTGCTTCATCCAGAGTGTCGACGACGACCTCGTCGGCGAGGGCGGCATCATGGACCTGTGGGTCCGCGAGGCGCGGCTCTTCAAGTACGGCTCCGGCACGGGCACCAACTTCAGCGCCCTGCGGGGCGAGGGGGAACCCCTGTCGGGCGGTGGCAAGTCCTCGGGGCTCATGTCCTTCCTCAAGATCGGCGACCGCGCGGCCGGCGCCATCAAGTCGGGCGGCACCACCCGCCGTGCGGCCAAGATGGTCTGCCTCGACGTCGATCACCCCGACATCGAGGAGTTCGTCGACTGGAAGTCCCGCGAGGAGCAGAAGGTCGCGGCGCTGGTTGCTGGCTCCCGCATGCTGGAGAAGGGGCTGAACCGCGTCTTCGCCGCGTGCCACGACTGGCCCCAGGGGCACTGGTCGAACCACGAGGCCGGCGAGGCCGCGGCCTTCGACCCGAAGCACAACGCTCGCCTGCGCGACGCCATCAAGGCCGCACGCGACACCATGGTGCCGATGAACTACGTGATGCGCTGCGTCTCCCTCGCGGAGCAGGGCTTCACGAACATCGAGATCCCGACGTACTCGACGGACTGGGACAGCGAGTCCTACCTGACCGTCTCCGGCCAGAACTCCAACAACTCCGTCCGCCTCACCAACGACTTCATGTCGGCCGTGGAGGAGGACCGCGAGTGGAACCTCTACTTCCGCACGAAGGAGAAGGACGGCAGTCGCCGTATCGCGCGCACGGTCAAGGCGCGCGAGCTGTGGGACCACATCGCCTACAGCGCATGGGCCTGCGCAGACCCGGGCGTGCAGTTCGACACGACGATCAACGAGTGGCACACGTGCCCGGCAGATGGCCGCATCAACGCGTCGAACCCGTGCTCCGAGTACATGTTCCTCGACGACACGGCCTGCAACCTGGCCTCGCTCAACCTGGTGAAGTTCTTCGACGCCGAGACGCAGGAGTTCGCCGTCGAGGACTTCCGGCACGCCGTCCGCATCTGGACGACCGTGCTCGAGATCTCGGTGCTCATGGCCCAGTACCCGAGCCGCACGATCGCGCGCCGCTCGTGGGACTACCGCACGCTCGGCCTGGGGTACGCCAACCTGGGTTCGCTGCTCATGCAGCTTGGCGTTCCGTACAACTCGGCCGAGGGCCGTGCGTGGAACGGCGCCATCACGGCGATCCTCACCGGCGAGGCCTACGCCACGTCCGCCGAGATGGCCGAGGCGCTCGGCCCGTTCCTGCGCTTCAACCGCAACCGCAAGTCCATGCTGCGCGTGATGCGCAACCACCGGCGTGCGGCGTACGACGCTCCGGCGAGTGAATACGAGAGCCTCACGGTCACGCCGATGGGCATCGACCCCGAGCATTGCCCCACGTACCTGGTTGCAGCCGCGCGCAAGGCGTGGGACAGCGCAGTCGAAGGCGGCGAGAAGCACGGCTACCGCAATGCCCAGGTGAGCGTGCTCGCGCCCACCGGCACGATCGGCCTCGTGATGGACTGCGACACGACCGGCATCGAGCCGGACTTCGCGCTCGTCAAGTTCAAGAAGCTCGCCGGTGGCGGCTACTTCCGCATCATCAACCGCTCGGTCCCGATCGCCCTGAGGAACCTCGGCTACACGGAGGCCGAGATCGACTCGATCGTCACCTACGTGAAGGGCAGCGGCTCGCTCAAGGCGACGACCGCGGCCGACGGCACGCGGCGGACGGTGCCGCACATCAACGACGTCACCCTGCGCGTGAAGGGCTTCACGCAGGACATCATCGACAAGATCGAGACGCAGCTGCCTTCGGCCTTCGACATCTCGTTCGTGATCAATCGCTTCACGGTGGGGGACGACTTCCTACGTGACGAGCTCAAGGTGCCCACGCACCTGATCGAGGATCCGAGCTTCGACCTGCTGTCCCATCTCGGCTTCGATCGGGATCAGATCCAGGAGGCGAACGATGCCATCTGCGGCACGATGACCATCGAGGGCGCTCCGGGCCTGAAGGATGAGCACCTGCCGGTCTTCGACTGCGCCAACAAGTGCGGTCGCTACGGCAAGCGCTCGATCTCCGCGAGCGGTCACATCAACCAGATGGCCGCGGCCCAGCCGTTCATCTCGGGCGCCATCAGCAAGACGATCAACATGCCCCACGAGGCGAGCGTCGAGGACGTCATGGACGCCTACCGCCTCTCGTGGAGCCGCATGATCAAGGCCATGGCGCTCTACCGCGACGGCAGCAAGCTCAGTCAGCCGCTCAACACGACCGCCGAGCGCGACATCGAGGAACTCCTCGAGGAGGCGGGCGACGGCGTCGCAGCCGCGGCGGACACGATGGAGGGGCTCACCAGCGACCGCCTCGACACGCGTGTGCGCGCGGCGGCCGACAAGATCCGGGAGCGCGTTGTCGTGCGCTACCTGTCCAAGCGCAGGCGCATGCCCCAGCGTCGCGGTGGCTACACCCAGAAGGCGGTCATCGGCGGCCACAAGGTCTATCTGCGGACCGGCGAGTACCAGGACGGCACGCTCGGCGAGGTGTTCATCGACATGCACAAGGAGGGCGCCGCCTTCCGGAGCTTGATGAAC
>JAHEIK010000232.1 GCA_024639415.1 Planctomycetota bacterium | reverse complement strand
AGGGCACGGCCAGGCCCTCCCCCAAGCAAGTCGAGCCCCAATCCTCGTGCTGCATGGCGGAGGCGAGCAAGACGTCGCGATCGACCTGCAGGTTGTTGCGGCGGATGAGGACGTCCGTGAGCCGGCTGATCGCTTCCTCGAGCGAGTCGGCTTCGAGCCCCGTGACGATGTGCTCCTCGTGGATGAAGTCGATTAGGCGCGGGCGGTCCTTGCCCAGGTCGCCTGAGCGTGCGAGCGCCATGCGCGTGATGATGGGACCGACGATTTCGTTCAGCATCACGACCGTCAGCACGAGCGCGAGGATCAGCCCGCGCGTCTCGGCGGGGAAGCGCGGGTCCTCGGTCACCAAGAGCATGAGACCGACCGCGAGCCCGGCCTGCGGCAGCAGCGCGAGGCCGAGATTCTTGCGCACGCGATCGGTGGCACCCGCCGCGCGCATGGCGATGTTCGCAGAGAGCAACTTGCCACCCGCACGCGCTCCAAAGACGAGGACGGCCAGCAGCCCGGCCTCGCCCATGTACTCGAAGTTCAGCTCCATCCCCGCAAGGGTGAAGAAGATCGCGAAGATCGCGGTCTCGAAGTTGTCGAAGACCTCGTGGCCGATCTCCTCCTTGTCGGGGCTGAGGTTGGCCAGCGCCACCCCGAGGAAGAGGCAGCTCAATAGTGCCGAGACCTCGATCTGGCTGGCGAGTCCGGCCGTCGCGAGGATGGCGATCAGCGAGAAGGTCGAGAGTCGGTCGGTGCGTACGACGTGCCGCGTCGCGTAGACGAGAATCACGCCCATGCCGCCACCGAGCGCCAGCGCGGACCCGAGCACCTTCAGCGGCTCGAGCCAGACGTCCACGCCGAAGCCCGTGGCGCTGTCGAGGGAGGCCGCCGCGACCGTGTGGGCTAGCTCGAAGAGCAGGATGCAGGCGATGTTGTTCAGTGCGACGGCGGCCACCAGGGTCTTGACGAACACACCCTTGGAGCGCGTCTCCTTGACGATCGCCAGGATCGTGGCCGGCGCGGTGGAGATCGCGATCGTGGCGATCAGGAGGCCGATGGTCCAGGACGTGCCGCCTGTGAGCATGATGGTGCCGAAGACGAGGACCGGCGTGATGAGCGCCTCGCACACGAGCAGGATCGCGAGGCGCCGTGTGGCATTGGAGAGGCGGGCGACGTTGAGGTGGCTTCCGACGGCGACAGCCATGAGCCCGAGCGCGAAGTTCGTGAACGGCGACATGCCCACGACGATCTCGTGCGTGAACACGTGGAAGATCGGCCCGAGGCAGATGCCTGCGAGGATCTGCCCGGTCACACTGGGCACCTTGAAGCGCCTGGCCAGCGCGCCGCTCAGGACCCCCACCACGAGGATGACGGCAAGCACGAGCAGGGGCTTGGGCTGATCGATCAGGCTCGCGAGCACGGGGCCTCCGGCAGGGGGATGCGAGTGTCGCCGGATCGTCCGACCACGCGCGGGTCGCGGATCATGGCGCGACCCGGCGGGACATGCCCGGAATTCCTCACGCGGAGCGCGTCACTTGGGGCGGAGGAACGGAATCAGGACGTGCTTGGATCCGGCGGCGACAGGGCCGGGGACGATGAAGGCTTCGCGGGGGAAGCTGCGGGCGATCACCTCGAGCGTCCACGCGCCTGCCGGGAGCGGCCGCGTCTCGAACCAGCCATCGTCCGCCACCTCGCTCTCGACGGAGACACCACCGCGCGTGGCGCGAATCCGCCCCTTGCGCAGCTTGCGCGGCAGGTCCACCACGCGGCCGGAGATCGTCAGACCCTTCGCCAGGGTGACCTCGAGCGGCTTGGCCGACGGGATCACGTTCTCGACCAGCGCGGTGAGGTCGCTGTCGGCACGGTGGACGTAGAGCGTGCCGGGCGTCTCGCGTAAGCGCGCGATCCGGAACAGCCCTGTGGTGCTGCCGACGGTGGTCGTGAGCTTGGAGCGGCCGGGTTGGTCGAAGGAGACGACGAAGCCCCGGGGGTTCTTCGCGAGGATCTTGCCCGTGAGATTCCACGAACGCGTGACTTGGATGAGCACGGGTTCGCCAGGCGCCCACGCCTTGATCTCACGCGGGAAGAAGAGCCCCCCGCCGCGGCTCATGCGCGGCTTGATCTTGTGGCCGCCCGGGTGGACCGGCCCCAGGCGGAAGCGGTTGCTCTTGCCCTTGAACTTGTAGCTGGCCTGGGACTTGCGCACCTTGGCATCCGCCGGGTACGCGCTCAGCGTGAGCCCCTTCAGTCGCGCGGCCTCTACGCCCTCGACGGTCCCGGTCAGCATGACGCCGCGCTCCATGCGCAGGTCCAGGTCCTGCGTACCCGCCGGCACCGACGAGCGCGTTTCGGCAAAGTACGGCACCTTTGCGTCGGAGGGCGTGCGGAACGCAAGATGCGCGACCGTCCCCTCGGCGAAGACACCCAGCACGAAGCGGCCATCCTCGCCCGTCGTCGTGCTCGGACGCACGTACCACGCCGGGTGCTTCAAGTCCTTCGTGAGCACGTTCGTGCTGCTGACCAGGCAGCCCACGACAGGCTCGTCGTCGGTTCCGCGCACGACGCCCGTGATCGTCAGGCCCTTGGTCAAGCGGACCACGACGTCCTCGGCGCCCGCTTCGACACCGCTGACGACGCACGGCTGCGCCCCCGCATCGGCCTCCTTGCGGGGCAGCGCCATGACGGCGTGCGGAGCACCGCGCAGCACGCGCTGGAAGACGAAGCGTCCCTCCTCGTCGGTCGTCACCGCGGCGCGCTGACGTCGGTAGACGAAGGGCACCTTGCCCAACTGCACAGCCACACCGGCCGCGGGCCTCCCCTCCATGTCCAGCACGGTGCCGCGGATGGTGCGCCAGCGCTTGACCGTGATCACCACGTCTTCCACACCCGCCACCACGGGGGTCGGCGCGGGGTACGAGTACGCAGCCGACCATGGATAGCCGATGAGCATCGCCCCTTCCCCGACGCCCACAAAGCGGAAGCGGCCGTCGGCATCCGTGTGGGCGCGCAGGGGCTGGGACCGCGAGACGCCGGACGCGGCCTTCGCCGGGTAGAGCGTCAGGCCGAGTCCCGCGACCGGACGTTGCTCTCCGTCCACGACACGCCCGCGGACCTCCCGCCCGCGCACGAGCTCGAAGCGCACCGGGCGCGGCGTCTCTGCATCGACGAGCAGTCGTCGGGGTTGCACGTTGAGCAGCCGGCCGAAGTCGTCGTGAGCCGCCTGCACGCGCAAGGACAAGGCTCCCTCGAGCCCCGCCGGGCGGGTGACACGGAAGTGCCCGCCGATGACGTGGGCAAGCGCGCGGGACACGTGTACGCCGTCACTGGCGGCCGCGATCGCGATCGTCGCGCGCGGCACCGGCTTGCCGTCCGGATCCAGAAGCAGGCCGTCGAAGAACTCGACGGTCGGTCGCTTGTGCACCAGATGCAGCTCGACGTTCCCAGGCTCGGCCTCGACCTGCGCCGGCCAGGCGTGCCCGACGAAGACACCGTAGCGACCTGCCGGCACGTGGTCGATACGCCAGCGCCCTGTGCTGTCTGTCCAGGTGTCGGCGCGGCGCTGGCTGTTCGCCGCTGCCCGCAGGGTCACCGGCACTTCGGCCACGGGTTGGCCGGCTGCGTCGACGACGACGCCGCCCAGGGAACCGCCCGCCGGCCAGCGCAGCTCCAGGTTCTCGCGGCGCGTGCCGGGCTCCACGCCGATGACGAGGCTCACCAGGGGCGGATACGCCTGGCCGGCGTAGATCATGGTCGTACCCGCGGCGCGCGCATGCAGGCGGAAGCGGCCTTGCGCGTCCGTTTGCGTCTTGTGCAGCGTGCCTCCAATGCCGACGACGACCGCACGCAGCGGCCGCCCTTCGGCGTCGATCACGCGCCCGGCCAGCACGGTGGCCGGGGGTAGCACGAACTGCGGCGGCGCCGTGCCCTTCACCGTCGGTAGCACCACGCGACTCGCTACCGCATCGAAGCCCTCGGCTGTGAGCGACAACAGGTGGCTGGCTCCCTTGGGCACACCGCGAATCTCGAAACGGCCCTCGGCGTCACTCCAAGCCGTCCGTGTGACCTCCGCCCGGCTGCTCTGGCCGACCATCCCGTGGGAGGTGGTCAGTGCGGCCTGCACGCCCTCCACCGGCCTGCCGTCCGCGTCTACGGCGCGCCCGCGGAAGATCCCACCGGACACGACGTGCAAGTCCCGGACGACCTCTTCCCCCGGCCGCGGACGCCCGAACGTGCTTACGAGCCGCCGCGCATAGACCTGGGCCTGCTCGTCCATCGGTAGGGTGTACTCGTCATGCCAGACGGCCAAGGAGCCGGGTACCAGCGGCACGTTGTCGAAGTGGTAGCGCCCTTCGGCGTCGGTCACGGCCGAAGGCGCGGCGTGCGCATAGGGGTACGCGCCGGCCTGCGCACAGGTCACACGCGCGCCGACCACCGGCAGCCCTTCCGCAGCGAGTACCCGTCCCGAGAGTCGAGCCCCCGGGCACAGCACGACGTCGGCTGCGAGTGGATGGTCGCGGCGCAACGGCGCCTGCATGACGGGCACGTTGAACACGGCGCTGCCCACTGACCAGGCCGCCACCTGAGTGACGATGCCCTCCGGTAGACCCACTACGCGCCAGCGACCATCCGCAGTGGTGCGCGTGACGGCCAGAGTCCTGTGCAGCCATGCGGTGTGTTGCCCCTGCCGCACGCTGACAAGCACGAGAGCCCCCCTGGCGGGAGCACCCTCGACGTCGGTGACACGACCGTGGGCCGTGCAGCCTTGGCGCAGCCGCAGCGACACCTCGACATCCACCGGCCCCACACCGGGGTCAACGCTGATGGTGCGCGCGCCGACGCCCGGCACGCGCGACTCGATACGCACCCACTCGGAGGCCGGAGCCACGAACTCGAAGCGTCCCTCGTCGTCCGTCGGGTGATCGAGGAGGACCGAAGCGTAGCCGCGCGACCCGGTGAACGTCTGACCGTGCGATTGGGTGTAGGCGACCAACGAACCGCGCAGCGGCTTGCCCTGCGCCCCCACGAGGCGGCCGCTGACGCGCCGACCCGGTCGCAAGACGAGACGCGTGGTGGGTGGCCGGCCCGGCGTGGTCGACACGTTGCTCCCCGCCGCCCCGAGAGGCTTCGAGGACTGGGCGTGCAGCGCGTAGCTCGCGCCGGCCTCGAGGCCGACGAACTGGAAGCGTCCATCAGCCCCGGTGCGCACGGACTGCTTGAAGACCTTCCGTGGCTCGAAGTGCGCAGCGATCGACGGGGCCGTCTCGCCGAGGCTCCAGCGCCCGGGATCGGTCTTCTGCAAGACGACCTCGGCACCGGCGACGGGCAGCCCGTCTTCACTCAAGACGAGGCCGGCGACTGAGCCGTGCGCATCGATGTCCTTGGCGTGGGCCGGCAGGCTGAAGACGGCCCCCAGGATCGCGGCCACGATCAGGATCGTGGCGAGCCTGCCGCCCTGCCGTCTCGTCATCGCGTCGGACTCCCTGCGGCGATCGTACGCCCGCTCAGGGGAACGTACGGATGGGACGACGGTTTTTGCGGCGTCTTGCAGCCGGACGGCCGCCACGGGGAGTCGGATGCGGGGGATCGTGTGCCGCGTGCTATGAAACGGCCATGCCCACCAAGCGCTACTGGCTCTTCAAGAGCGAACCCGACGTGTTCTCGATCGACGACTTGCGCAAGGCGCCGAAGAAGACGACCTACTGGGAAGGCGTGCGCAACTACCAGGCGCGCAATCTCCTCCGGGACGACATCAAGCGGGGCGACGAGGTCCTCTACTACCACAGCCGTGTCCAGCCGATCGGCGTGGCGGGTGTGGCGCGCGTGTCGAAGTCGGGCTATCCGGATCCGGAGCAGTTCGATCCGAAGTCGAAGTACCACGACGCCAAGAGCGATCCCGACGATCCGCGCTGGTACTGCGTGGACGTGACGTGGGTCAAGACCTTCGACGAGGTGATTCCGCTTGCGGCGCTCAAGGCGGAGAAGGCCTTGGCCAAGATGATGGTCACGCAGCGCGGCGCGCGCCTCTCCGTGCAGCCCGTCACGAAGAAGGAGTTCGAGGCGGTGTTGAAGATGGCGGGCGGATAGGGCCAACGCACGGCGATGTGCTGTAGGGGCGGCCCCTGCGGCCGCCCGAGGGCTCCCCGCCGGAATCCGGACTTACCACGTAGCGGCGGCCCTGGTGGCCGCCGTGGATGGGAAGGGCGGGCATGCAGCCGCGTTCGCCACAAGGCGCCCCCACCCGGCACCGGCCGTAGCCGCAGGGCGACTGAGCGGGCGCGTGCGTCACCGCGGATCGACGCGGGCATTCAGCCCGCGGCTACGGGGTAAGTCC
>JAHEIK010000231.1 GCA_024639415.1 Planctomycetota bacterium | reverse complement strand
GCGCGCAATCGGCTACCTGGCGGTGCTGGTGGTCGTCCTGATCCTCGGCAACACCGTCTGGATCAGCGCGCAGACGCGTCAGGCCGAGCTCGGCGTCATGGAGACCCTGGGCGCGACGAAGCCCGTGCTGGTCAGCCTGCTCGCCACGGAGAGCGTGCTGCTGAGCCTCGCGGGCGGCGTGCTCGGCGTCGGCGCGGTCGTGCTCTGGCTCTCCGTCTCCCCGCTCACGCTCGGTGTCGAGGGCTGGGGCATCGACATCCTCCCCGATACGGTCTTGGCGCTGACGGCCCTCGGCACGGCAGCCGTAATCGGTGTCGTGGCCGCGCTCGGTCCGGCCTACGAGACGCTGCGGCGCCCGCTCGCCGTCGCGGTGAAGGCCGACTGATGCTGCCGCTCTCCTATGCCCTTCGCAACCTGTGGCGGCGCAAGGCGCGCACGCTGATCACGCTGTTGGGCGTGGCGCTCATCTCCATGCTCGTCGTGCTGATGGGTGGCTTCGCGCAAGGGCTCTCGGGCACCGTTCGCGACAGCGCCGCGCACGACGTGATGATCCTCACCGGCAGCGCAGGCGAGCACGACATGGTGCGTTCGGTCATCACGCGTGGGCACGCCGAAGCGGCCGCGGCGGGCATCCCCCACGCCGCGGAGGTCGGCGGCATGCGCGCCGTCTCCATCGAGCTGCACATCGCCACGCGCAAGGGTGACAAGATCGGACTCCTGCGTGGCGTGACCGACGGTGCCTATCTCGTCCACGACCGCATCACGATCGTGGAGGGGCACGAGCCGCGCGGTGAGCGTGAAGTGATCATCGGCCGCTTGGCGGCCTCACGCATGGACCTCGACGAAGCCGACCTCGCCGTGGGCAAGCGGATCGAACTCGAAGGCGTCGAGTGGACGATCGTCGGTCGCTTCGCCGCGCCGGGGACCGTGCTCGAGGCCGAGATCTGGGGACGGCTGGACGACATCGCGCTGGCCACGAGACGCACCGACGTCTCCTGTGTTGCGGCGCGCCTCGACGACGTGAAGAACATGGGCAAGGTCGGACTGTGGATCATCCGCACCGGCGTCGACTACGAGATCGCCGGCGTGCCCGAGCCCAAGATGTTCGAGACGCTGCAGAAGGCGCTCGATCCGATCGCGGCTCTCGCCTGGCTGATGGCTCTGCTGGTGCTCGTCGGCGGCGTCTTCGCCTGTGCCAATACGATGTTCGCTGCGGTCCTCGCTCGCACCCGCGAGGTGGGCACGCTGCGGGCGCTCGGCTACGGCCCTTTCGCCGTGGCTTTCTCGCTTCTCACCGAGGCGCTCCTGCTGGGGCTGCTCGGTGGACTCATCGGCTTCTGGATCGCCGGCCTCTTCGGAGAGGTCCCGCTCAAGTTCCCGATGGGCGCCTTCTACCTGGACCTATCACCCACCATTCGGTTGGCCGGGCTCGCAAGTGCCTTGCTTGCCGGGCTGATCGGCGGCATCGTGCCCGCACTACGCGCTGTGCGCATGCCGCTGCCTGACGCACTCGGAGGAAAGCTATGACCCCCCGCCTGACTCTCACGCTCTGTCTCGCCCTCACCCTCACGCTCGCCGCGTGTGGCGGTGACGCGACGACCGATACCCCCACGACGCCTACGACCACGGCCGCCAAGGTGCTGCTGGACAAGGACCTCGACGGCGCGGTCTCCGTGCTCGACGCGAAGGGCATGCAGGAGGGCGACGAGGTCGTCGTCTACGGCCGCATCGCCGACATGCCCACGGAGTACGTCGCCTTCCGTGTGACCGACGACGAACTCGACTACTGCGGTCGCGGCACGGACTGTGAGGGCAACTGCAAGACGCCCTGGGACTACTGCTGCATCCAGAAGGAGACGGTGGCTGCCGCGTCGATGCCGGTCGAGATGCGTGACGCTGACGGCAATCCCGTGAAGCGTGCCGGCGCGGACCTGCGTCTGCTGGACCTCGTCGCCATGAAGGGCACGATCGGGAAGACGGAGAGCGGCGGCCCGATGCTGATCGTCACCGGGGGCCTCTACAAGCGCGAGCGCCCGGTGGTGAAGGAGCACGTCGTCTTCCCGGAGTGACGTTCGTGTTCTCGGTTCGCTGTAGGTACATCGTGAGGTCGGCGCCCTGCGCCGGCCGAATCGTTGCCCGTTCCGTCCAAGCCTGTGAGGGCCTCGCCAGGCCTCACGGGACGGGCAACCACTCCCCTTCGCAAGCTCAGGGTCGGGATTACCCTACGGGCAGCTGCCGTGGGGCACGGGAACCGGATTCGGGGCACGCCGTTGACGGGCTCGCAAACGTTCACGTTCACGGGTGCGCAGGCCGCGTATCGTAGGAGCCATGCCTTCGCCGGGATCTCACACCGATGACCTCGGCCGTCCGCCGGACGTCGAGGGCGATGCCATCGCCGGCCGTGTCACCGACTTCCAGGGCGTGCCCATGGTGGGGGTGCGCGTGGAGGCCGCCGAGACGGGCGGCGCGGACCTCGACCTGCTGCCCGTCCTGACCGACGGACATGGCGCGTTCCAGGTCGAGGGGCTTGCTCCCGATAGCCGCTACGACCTGCGCTTCGCACTCGGCACCGTCAAGGCCCGCGCGCTGGCCGTGCCCACGGGCACGGATCAGCTGGCCGTCAAGCTCGCCCGCCCGCAAGGCATCTTGCTGGTCGTGAAGGTCGAGCCGGGGCAGGCACCGCCGCCGGTGTTCCACGTGGCGCTGCACCGCGCCACGCCCAAGGGGCAGATCCGCGAGTACTTCGGCAGGACGCTGCGCCCGCGCTTGCTGCTGTGGAGCATCCGCCCCGGCCGCTACACCGTGACCGTCTGGGGCGGCTCCTACCTCCCCGTGCAGGCCTTCGGTGTGGACGTCGTGGAGAACCAGCCCGCCCCCGAGGTCGAGATCCTCTTGGGCCCGTTGGGCGCGACCGTGGGCGGGGACGTCGTGGACGCCACCGGTCACGCGTGCGAGGCGCTGGTCGCATGGCGCCGCCTCGACGCCCCCGGCCACGTCCCGCGGCACATGACGACAGTGCCCAGCACGCCGCACGGGGAGTTCGTGCTGCGGGGCTTGCCGGCCGGGCGCTACCGCGTCTCGGCCTTCTCCGAGACCCACGGCGTGGGTGACGTCGACGTCGAGGTAGTCGACGAGCAGAGCACGGCGGTGACCCTCAGCCTCAGCTGAGCGCGAGGCGTCCGATGGGCTCGCCCATGCGCAGCTTCGTACCCGTGGCGAGCTCGTCGAGCGTTCCCGCGTCCGGCGCGAGCACGAGCACGACCGTCGAGCCCAGCTCGAACCAGCCGAACTCGTCGCCGCGCTTGCCCCAGCGGGGGCGGAGCGGCGCGTCGGACGCCTCACGCAGCGGGTTCGTGCGGACGCGGGAGAACGAGAGCCGGATGGAGCCGACGTTCAGCGCGCCCACCGGCACGTACGCGAAGGCGCCGCCGGCCGCGGTGCGACCAACGCAGGCCAGCCGCTCGTTGCGCGCAAACAGCCGCTCGACGCTGGCCACCGAGCGTTCGTTGACCGGCCACAGGTCGCCCGGAAGTCCGCGCGCCGTCTCGACCGTGCCGTCCAGCGGCCAGTGGAAGCGGTGGTAGTCGCCAGGGGCGAGGTAGATCACGGCGTAGGTGCCGCCTGCGAAGCGGGCAGCCTCCCCTGCGTCGCCGAGCAACTCCGCGAGGGTGTACGTGTGCCCCTTCACCTGGAGCAGCGTTCCGCGATCGACCGTGCCGCACATCGACACCTTGCCGTCGCACGGACTGGCGATGGCCGCCGGGTCGGCGGGAAGTGGGCGCGCCCCCCGCTTCAGCGTCCGCGCGAAGAAGTCCACGAAGCTGACGTAGTCCTCGAGCGGACGCTCGGCGTCGGCCAGCTCCGCTCCGTAGCGCTTGGCGTACCAGCGCAGGAACGGGCGCAGCAGGAAGCCGGGCAGGCGCAGGCGGGCGAAGCGACCGGTCATCCGCGCCACGAAGCGGCGCGGGATCAATCGCACGATCAGCGGGGGCTTCTGCTCCATCAGGCGACCCTCATGCGCTCCGGCAGCGGCGTGCGCGCAGCCGCTCCCAGACGTCGTACGTGACCTCGATCGATCCGTCGCCCGTGCCCAGCTCGATGTGGGGCTTGTTGGAGCCGTGGAAGTCGCTGCCCGCCGACGGCACGAGGTCGTGTTGGCTTGCCAGCGCCGCGAACATGCGGCGCTGGTTCACGTCGTGACTCGGGTGGCCGACTTCGACGCCGGCCAGACCGGCGGCCGCGAGCTGTCCGAAGAGCTGGTCGTAGGCGCGTCGCGATCCGAGCCGCAGCGAGCGTGGATGGGCGAGCACCGCGATGCCGCCGACAGCCGCAACGGCCGCGACGACCTCCTCGGCCGGCGGCACGGTCGCTTGTACGTAGGCCGGGCCGCCGTCTTTCAAGTAGCGCTGGAACGCTTCGCGCAGATCGTCCGCGTGCCCGTGCTCGACGAGCGCCGTCGCGATGTGCGGGCGTGCGACCACCTTGCCGATGGCGTGTCGGCAGATGTCCTCGTGCGTCAGCTGGATGCCCAGGCTCTCCAGCTTGGCCAGGATCGCGACGTTGCGCTCGTCCCGACCGGTCCGCACGCGCTCGAGCAGCGCCTGGAAGTCCGCATCGTCGACCGGGAAGCCGTACGCCAGGATGTGGACGATGCCCGAGGGCAGGAGTGCCGTGACTTCGCAGCCGTCGAGGATCTCGACGCCGACCTGCTCGCCGACGCGGTGGGCCTCTGCGAGCCCCTCCGTCGTGTCGTGATCCGTGATGGCCAGCGCCCCGAGGCCCTTCTGCCACGCAAGGCGGACCAACTCGCTGGGACTCAGCGTGCCGTCGGAGTGTGTGGTGTGCGCATGCAGGTCAATGCGCATCAGGGCGCACCGTGGGTGCGCCGGGACTGGGCGTAGTCGTCGTCGCCGCCGTCCGCTGCGGCGAAGGAGATGCCCATCTCGCGTGCCGCTCGCACCAGCGCGCCGCGCGGGGGAACCTTGCGCGGACCACGCCCCGCGGTCCTCAGCGTGACGGACTTCATGCCGCTGCTCTTGAGCGCGACCATGCGCCCGAAGCGGCCTGCCGCCGCCAGCTCGACGGCGTGGTGGCCCATGAGGGAGGCGAGGGTGCGGTCCAGCGGGCTCGGGCTGCCGCCGCGCTGGATGTGACCGAGGACGATGTTGCGCACCTCGAGGTCGATGTGCTCGCGCAACTCCTCCGCCACGCGGTAGGAGACGCCGCCCAGGCGATCCACCAGGTGGCCTTCGCCGCCGCCGCGGCGGTAGACCATCGCTCCCTTCGGGCGCCGGGCGCCCTCGCTCACGACGACGATGGAGTAGCGCCGTCCGTGTGCGGCGCGCGCCTGCACCTTGGCGGCGATGCGCTCGGGGTCGTACGGGATCTCGGGCATCAGGATCACTTCCGCTCCACCGGCGAGGCCGCCGTGCAGGGCGATCCAGCCCGTGTCGCGGCCCATCACCTCGACCAGCATCACGCGGTGGTGGCTCTCCGCCGTCGTGTACAGGCGGTCGATCGCGTCCGCCACGACACCCACGGCCGTGTCGAAGCCGAAGGTGCGGTCCGTGCCGCGGACGTCGTTGTCGATGGTCTTGGGCACGCCGATGACGGGCACGCCCTGCGCCTGGAGGCGGTTGGCCATGCGCATGGTGCCGTCGCCGCCCACGGCGATGAGCGCCGCGACGTTCTTGCGCTTGAAGAGCTTGCCGACGCGGTGCGATTCGTCCTTGGGCGGGCCGTTCTTGCGGGGGACGGCGAACAGGTCGCAGCGGTTGCTGGCGCCCAGGATGGTGCCGCCGCGCACGAGCGTGCCGGCAACGTCGTCGCGGCCCAGGCGGATGAGCCCCTCGTCGCGCGGCTTGAGGAAGCCCTCGACCCCGTCGCGGATGCCGAGGACCTCCCAGCCGTGCACGTTCTGCGCAGTGCGCACGACGGCGCGGATGACGGCGTTGAGGCCGGGGCAATCGCCCCCGCCCGTCAGGATGGCGATGCGCTTGACGCGCGGCATGGGAGTAGCTCCTTCGGGGTGCGCAGAGTCTAGCCGGAGAAGAGGAACCACAGAGGACGCAGAGAGCACAGAGGGCTGTAGGGGCATCGTGAGGTGCGCCGCAGGCGCGGCGAATCGTTGCCCGGCCCGTGCGAGCCCGTTTGGGCGGATACAAGGCCGCCCACTACCGCCGGTTGAACACCGCCACGCGCACGCCCCAGGAGCGGTTGAAGAGGATGGGCTTCACGACCTGGAAGCGCCCCGTCCGGATCCAGCGTGGTCCGAGCAGGTCACGCAAGACTTGGAAGTAGTGGTCGGGGTCCTCGGTCTCCTCGTGGGCGAGCACCAGGAAGATGCGTGAGCGCTCGTCGAGTTCGTCCCCCAGGAG
>JAHEIK010000230.1 GCA_024639415.1 Planctomycetota bacterium | reverse complement strand
CGGTGGCGTCACCACGATCGAGTACGAGCCCGGACTCGTGGACGACATCCAAGCCGCCGTCGAGCGGGTCTTCCCGCGCTCGCTGCGCTACCGCCACAACGAGCTCAACCACGACGACAACGGCCACAGCCACGTGCGCGCCGCGATGGTTGGGCCCTCGCTCACTGTGCCGATCGTCGCAGGGCGCCTCACGCTCGGAACCTGGCAGCAGATCGTCTTCCTCGACTTCGACTCCGGACCGCGGCGCCGTCGACTCGTCGTGCAGATCGTCGGAGTGCAGGATTCCCCCCCGGCTCGTTCGTAGACTGAGGTCGCCCCAGGGAGACGAGGAGAACCGACGTGAAGCGACTCGCGTGCGGAAGCCTGTTTCTCTGCCTGCTGCTCGCGGCCTTCCTCGCGCCGGAGGAGATCCGCGCCGAGGACGCCACCGCGGCGGACGGTCAGTTGCACGGCGTCGTACGCGGCGACGACGGCGCTCCGCTCGCCGGCGTCCACGTGCGCGCGTGGAAACAGCACAGTGCCGCCGGCGCGACGCAGCACGAGTACGTCCAGCGGCAGTTCGAGAGCGCGCCGGTCGAGCGCCTCGGCGGCAGCGCAACGACCGACGCGCAGGGACACTGGACGATCGGCGGCCTGGCCGCGGGTTCCTTCTACGACGTGCAGTACAGCGGTCCCTCCGGCGAGGTCGCACCAGGTCAGTGGGGCGGCGCAGCACGCGGTCGTGCGCAGTCGCTGCGTGCCCGCATGCAGCCGAGTCGTGCTTTGCGGGGGCGGCTCCTCGACGCCACGGGCCAGGGCGTCGAGGGATTCATCAGCGTCACGGCGGGGATCGCCACGGCGCGCTGGGGCAGCGAGCGAGCGATCCTCCATGGCATCGCTCGCCACGTGCCGACCGGCGCGGATGGACGCTTCGAGATTCGGGTCCCGCCCGGTGCACGTGTGCGCGTGCATGCACGCGTTCCCGGACTCGGGCACCGCGCGAGTCACGCCATCGACGTACCTGCCAAGGCTCCAAAGGGTGGCGACCCCGAGGTCGTCATCCGCATGCGGGAGGCGGGCGGCAGCACCGTCGAAGGCACGGTGCGCGATGACGCGGGCCGGGCTGTGGTCGGTGCACTCGTCGAGGTCGCGGGGAGGGCCGACCGGCCGTGGGATCTCCCCATCTACATGCGTGGGCTCACGGTCACCGACGAGGCCGGCCACTACCGCGTGGACGGCTTGGCCGGCGCGATGCTCGGACACATCGTCGTCAGTGCACCGGGCCACGTGTACACGGGACTCCCGAAGCCCGCGTCGACGTACCGGATCGGCACGCCGCTCGTGCCCGGGCAGCCACTGCTGGCCGATGTCACTCTGCCTCGCGCCCGCACGATCCGCGGCCGCGTATTCGACGAGGCGGGCAAGCCGGTCCCCGGCGCCTGGGTGTCGTGGACGCGTGGGTCCGAGCGCCTGGGTCCGATCCATCCCAAGCACGCACGCACGGATGCCAAGGGCCGCTTCGAGCTCTGGGGTGCGCCGCAGGGCGAAGTCCGGCTGCATACCGGGGCCGAGGGCTACTTCCAGCCGCACGCCGCGCAGGACGGGCGTGCCGGCGTCGCGGTGCCGGCCGGTCCGGCAGGCGACGTGCGGCGCGTGCGCCTGACGCTCGCGCGCGGGGGCACGCTGAGCGGCACGCTGCGTGATGCGGCAGGCGAGGGTGTCGCGGGCGCGCGCATCCACCTCTACACGCGCTTCGCAAGCGGTCCGCACCAGGGCGAGCTGACTTCGCTCACCACCTTCTCGCAGTCGGGGGGGCACTTCGTCTTCGACGGTCTCCTGCGCGGCGGGCGCCACGAACTGGAGGTGCATGCCCAGGGCTTCGTGACCGCGCGAACGAACGTCGCGTCGGATCCCGCCGCAGCGGCCTTGCCCCTGGCGGTGGTCCTCGTGCGTGCGGCCAGCGTCAGCGGAACCGTGGTCGACGCTGCGAGTGCACCGGTGCCCGGCGTCCCCGTCTGGTGTGGCGATCAGAACCGGCGAGTCGTGACCGACGCCCGTGGTCGCTTCGAGCTCCACGAGGTCGCGCCGGGCAGCCAGAGTCTCGCCTGCGGGCCGCACGGCGCCGCGGTGGTCGAGCGCGTGCTCGACCTGGCGCCGGGTACCTCACGCGAGGGCGAGGTGCTGCGCCTGACCGGCGACAAGGTCGTCGCGGGGATCGTCGTCGACGAACAAGATCGACCCGTCGCGAACGAGTGGGTCACGGTGAGCGCCTTCCATCCCGCCAGGGGTGAGAAGTCCGTCCGTACGGACGCCCAGGGACGGTTCGAGGTGACGCACGTGCCGGCCGGCAAGTACAGCGTGCAGCCCGGCAGCCCCCAGCGACATCCTCCGGTCTTCGAGGCCGGCAAGGAGGATGTGCGCATCGTGGTGCCTGTACGCGAGGGCACATTCGTGGAAGGGGTCGTTGTGGATACGGCCGGCACGCACGTGCCCCACGGGGACGTGCAGCTGGCCCTGCCTGGCGAGGGTCCGAGCAGCGTGCGCGGTGGTGTCGCTCTCTATGGCGGTCGCTTCCGGATCGCGGTACCCGCAGGCTTGAAGCGCATCGTCCTACGCGTCAAGCAGCCCACCGACGGCCTGGGCCGCCCGCTCGACTTGATGGAGACCGAGGTCGAGGACGTGCGGGTCGACGGCTCGCGCGTCACGATCACCCTGCCGCCTGCGCTGAACATCACAGGTCTCATCGTCGATGACCAGGGGCGCCCGGTGGCCGACGTGTTCGTGACGGCCACGGCGGAGGGCGCGCAGCTCGGCTACGGCCGCCTGCCGGAGGTCCGCGCTTCGACGGACGCGCAGGGGCGCTTCCGGCTCATCGGCCTGAAGGACCTGACGTACACGATCGGGACGCGCGCCAAGGATGCCTACGCGCCGGCGAAGCCCGTCGAGGCGCAGCCGGGTGGGGAGGACGTCCGCCTGCACGTCGAGCGCTACCGCTCCTTTGCCGGTCGCATCCTCGACGCGGACGGCAAGCCCGTCGTCGGCGCGAGCTTCTGGGCACAGCACCACAGTCGGCAGGAGGGCATCGCAGTCCCCCGTGCGTACCGCGACGGCCGCAACATGTACTTCGCTTGCAAGAGCGACGACGACGGCCGCTTTGCGCTCACGCGCATGCCTCCGGACTACGTCTACACGATCCGCGTGGCCCTGCCCGCGGCGCTGAGCAAGGCACACTTCCCCGTGCTCTTCGAGCGCTATGACCCGACGCCGGAGCCCGTCGAGATCAAGCTGAAGCGTGGCGTCACGATCGCCGGCCTGGTCACCTCCCCGGACGGCAAGCCCGTCAAGAACGTCGCGGTGAGCACGTACGGGCCCGTCGGCGCGGATGGCAGCTCCGACCCGGCGCTGCGCCGCCAGGCGCACACGTCGGACGACGGTCGCTTCGAGGTCGGCCCGTTGCCGGCCGGCGTCAAGGTCAGCGTCAGCTTCAACATCTGGGAGAACCGCCGCCAGCAGGGGATGCCCTGGCTGGCCCAGGTGCGCGAGAACGTAGCGTCGGGTACGCACGACCTCGACATCACGCTGAGCAAGGGCGTGACCGTCTCCGGTCGCGTCGAGGCAGCCACGCCGGAGGAGCTGAGGGGCATCTCGCTGTCCCTGGTGGCGGGTCGCACGCAGCGCTCGTTCCGCTTCGACGGCAAGACGACGAGCTTCCGGTTCGTCGGGCTGGAGCCCGGGCCGTACGAGCTGCGCGTGAATCCTGGTGGACGGCGCGAGGTCGAGTTGCCGTACAAGACCGACGTCATGGCGCCGGCCGCTGACGTGGTGATCGTCCGGCGGCTGCGCTTCAAGCTGCTGGGCCGCCTCAGCGGCGTGAAGGGAGCCGGCTTCTTCTACGCTGAGTTCCGGGACGACGAGCGGCGGCGGCGCATGCGCCCCGTGCGCGTCAAGCGGGACGGCACCTTCGACCTGGGCAAGCACTACAACAGCCCAGGCTGGCTGGTGATCACGCACACGGCGCGCAAGCACGTGGTGTGCATGCGTCTGACACCGGATGGGTCCTTCGTGAAAGCCAAGGCGGTCCAGGCGCAGACGATTCGCGGCCGGATCCTCGGCCTGCCGCACAAGATCACGCGCGGGCGTGTCACCGCGAGGCGGGGGCCTGTCCGCTTCACCGGAACGATCGCGGAGGACGGCTGGTTCGAGATCCGTGGCCTCCCGCCGGGAGACTGGGCGTTGACGTTCTCGGCGAGTCATCCTTCGGATGGCACGTTCGAAGTCGAGAACCCCGTGAAGGCCGGTGCGCAGAAGGTGCGGGTGCACTGGCGCTAGGCGACGACCGCCTGGGCGCTACCCGTCGACGCTGTAGTACTCGAGGTCCCGGAAGCGGGCGTTCAGCTCGATGCCCGACGAGAACAGGATCCTGTGCTCCGTGTGACCGTCGTCCGTGCGGTCGAACTCCTCGTAGCCGAAGTCCCCGTAGCCGCCGGGACCGGGAAGTCCCTTCGCCGGATCGCCGAGCGTGCGCCACGCCACGAGGCCTGTGTACTTGACGAAGTGCAGGCGCCCACCGCCGCTCCCGTCGTCTCCATGCAGCGTCATCTCGGCGCCGGCCGCTGGGAGGTCGACCGTGAGCTCACGTAGGTTCGCGTCGTGCAGCGAGACGGAGTCGATGAAGGCGCGGACGCCCGCCGGCAGATCGGGATGGATGCGAGCGAGGTGTTCCTCGTAGTCGTCCTTCGCCTCTTCCCAGGCGTCGAGCGCAGGGCCGCCCGGTCCTTCCTGCAGCGCCATCCAGAGGTCGATGGTGAAGAACTTCATGGCTGGGCGCTCGGGCTAGCGGCCGCGCTTGCCCTTGCGGTCGTCGCGGGGTGAACCGCGCTGCGGTCCGCGCGGCCGCTCCTGGCGCTCCTTGCGACCGCGCGGGGGACCACCCTTGCCACGCGGAGGGCCACCCTTGCCGCGGGGCGGGCCACCCTTGGGGCGCCGCTCCGGTCCTCCCTCGGGATGGGCGAGGCGTGCCGTCACGACGCGGCCTGCGATCTTCACGTTCTGCATCGCCTCGAGGATGCGCTCGACGTACGAGGAAGACACCTCGACGAAGGACACGCGCTCACGCAGGTTGATGCGGCCGACCACCTTGCCTGGCAGGCCGGTCGCGCCTGCGATGGTGCCGACGATGTCGCCCGGGCGCACCTTGTTCCAATGCCCGACGGGCAGGACGATCTCGACCATGTCCGTGGGATCGAAGGCGTTGCTGCTCGCATCCGAGGCCAGGGGGCCGTCGCCCCACGCCAGGCGCAGGGCCGCGGCGGCGACCTGCTCCATGGGCAGCGCCTGCTCGGTGACGATGTCCTCGACCCAGGCGACGAACTCCTCGGGCGACTCGGCTGCGACGGCCTTGAGCTTCTCGACGAGCCGGTCGCGCTGGCGGTCGAGCAGCTCGTGCGGCTCGGGTACACGCACGTTCTCCATACGCTTGCCGCTGAAGCGCTCGATGCTCGCCAGCTGACGCTGTTCGCGGGGCTGCCAGAAGGAGATCGCGCGTCCCGTGCGTCCCGCGCGGCCGGTGCGGCCCACGCGGTGCACGTACACCTCGGGATCGCGCGGCAGGTCGTAGTTCACGACGAGGCCGATGTGGTCGACGTCCAGGCCGCGCGCGGCGACGTCGGTCGCGACGACGATCTGGATGCGCTTGTCGCGCAGACGGCGGATGACGTTGTCGCGCTGCGCCTGGTTCATCCCGCCGTGGATGCACTCGGCACCGAAGCCGTGTCCTTCGAGGTGCTCCGAGAGTTCGGCCGCCATGCGCTGCGTGCTGACGAACACGAGCACCGCGTCGTGGTCCTCGACGCCCAGGAGCCGCTCGAGCGCTTCCTTCTTGCGGTGGCCGGGTACGCGGATGCTGAGCTGCTCGATGCCCTCGACCGTGAGACTCTCGCGCTTGATCTTCACGTCCGCCGGATCGCGCAGGTAGCGCTCGGCGACGCGCCGGATCGGGCCCGGCAGCGTGGCCGAGAAGAGCGCGATCTGTCGCTCGGCCGGCGCGTGCTCGAGGATCCATTCGACGTCCTCGAGGAAGCCCATGTTGAGCATCTCGTCCGCTTCGTCGAGGCAGAAGAAGTGCACGCCGCTGAGGTCGAGCGTCTTGCGCCGCAGGTGATCCATGACGCGACCGGGCGTGCCGATGACGACGTGCACGGTGCGGCCGAGCGCCTTCTGCTGGATGTGGATCGGCTGCCCGCCGTAGACGGGCAGCACGCGTACGCCGTGCTTGCCGACGTGCTTGCCGTAGCCGCGCACCGCGGCGGCGACCTGCATGGCGAGCTCGCGCGTGGGCGTCAGCACCACGGCCTGCACGCCCTTCTTCTCCATGTCGAGGCGCTGCAGCATGGGGATCGCGAACGCGGCGGTCT
>JAHEIK010000010.1:16073-20412 GCA_024639415.1 Planctomycetota bacterium | reverse complement strand
AGCCGCTATGGCTTGACGGTAGTGCGCGTCGATGGCATCCACTACGAAGTAGGTGCTCTGGGTCGAGCCGCCGGCGTCTTGTGCCAAGGCACACAGCGCACCGAACTCGTCGTCTCGCGTTGACCCCAGCATCACCATGGTTCCGCCCCGCACGAGTTGGGCATGTGCCACGCCGCCGTCGTCAGCGGGGACCACAAGGTGTTTCCTGAAGCCGAACGCCTCGCACAGCCAGTCGATCGCGGCGTGTGCGTCTTGGTAGCGCAAGCAAGGGATCGCGGCTTTGGCCATGGTTCCTCCCGTGAGCAGAGAACACGATGGTCGCCAGGGTAAGCCTGTACGGAGTCGGGTGAAATCTTCACCGGTTCTGTGCGCTTCTCTCGGACCTAGTGGTGAAGAAGTCACCCGACTCGGTATCTCCCCATCCGCACAACCGCCGACGGCTGCACTGACCAACAAGAGGACAAGGAGCCGCAGCCCGTGCAAGCACGGCCTTCCGAGGCCAGACGGAGACGAACGCGGTTTCGTGGTCACCACGACGGCCAGTGTAAGGCCGGGCCGTCGCGGGCGTTCAACGCCAGCAGCCTCAAACCGCGAGAGGCAGCACCCACAGCACGGGTCGCTGGTACGGGTGGTGTCCGCTCGCCCCGACCATACTTATGCGCGACCCCTGGCTGCCCACATGGTGGCCGGGGGTCGCGTTCTTTCGGCGCTGGGGGCTCACGATCTAGTCCTCGGTTGTCGGGTGATCGCCGAACCGAGTGATCTGGGCCAAACACTCTGCACAGTACTCAATGAACCAGCACCTCCCCCCGCCCGGATCCCGAGGGTTGACGTGATGCTCGTAGCAGAGTCCGGTCGGGCAGGTGTGGACGACGGGCAGGTCCAAGTCGCCTTCTGCATGGAACTCGATCGGATCGCGCATCACACCCATGCCACGCCAGGAAGAAGAGGAAGTGGGAGCCAGATAGGCAGCCCGTGAGGCTTGCGCTGTGGGGCCGCTTCGGTCAATCGCCTACTTGTCGAAAACGCGAGGGTCAGCCTCGAACTGCATCACGTTGTAGCCCCGCTTCTTCAGTTCAGCATGGATCGCTTTCACCCTGGAACTGATCTCTTCCAACCTGCCCTCCAGCGCCCTTCGGTGTTCGACGGTCAGGGTGACCTTCTTCGAGCGGGCGTCGAGGAAGTCGGAACCTTGCTGCCGTAACTTCGCGGCCTCGCCCGGGATGGTGCCTGCGAATGCCCATCCCCGATCCATGGCCTTCAGGATGCGGGAGGACTCATCTCGGAGCCTCTCGTACTCCCGCCACTCGTCCGTCCGTGTAGGGTCCGCCGCGATCCGGGCTGCTCGCTCCTGCTCGCCCTCGCTGCCATCACACGCCCTCACGCCGATGAGCAGCACCAGCCCGAGGGCGATTCCGGCGAACGCCTTGCCTGCGCTGGCGCCATCGCTACTCACGTCGATCCTCCACCCTGCTGGTCGCCGCGACTATCTGCAGAGTCTGCCATACGCGTCAACTCCTGGACTCCTTCGGGCGTGAGTTGCAGGGCTGCGAGTTGGGCTTCCACAGCCTTCCGGTGCCTCCTCGCGGTCGCCGCGCGCCCGAACGACACAAAGGCTCCGATCAGAGCGGCGATGGCACCCAAGACCGCCTTGAGCCCCTTTCGGGGGTTGATCTCGTCCGCGAAGATCACGATGGCCGCCACGATCCCCAGCAGGAGGAGGCCCCAGGCCCAGGCGCCCCACTCCGCCCGGCGGAGCCGACCATGCGCATCGAATGCACCCCTCAACTCCGTGAGCGCCGCCTGCGCGTGCTTCCTCTGCTCGTCCACGAGAAGCTCCCATCATCTCGGCTCCGCCCAGAGGGACGGTCGAGGTCGAAACGCCAGATTCTAGGAGCCTAGACAGCCAACTGCACCTCCCACAGTACAGGGCGCTGGTACAGGTGGTGTCGGCTCCCCTACTCGATCCAGCGCTCCAGCACCAGGGCCACGCCGTCCTCGTCGTGGTGTGCCGTGACCTCGTCGGCCGCAGCAAGCGTCTCGGGGCTGGCGTTCGCCGTTGCGACCCCGTGCCCCGCCCACGCAAGCATCTGGATGTCGTTGTGGTTGTCGCCGAAGGCCGCGACATCCTCGCGCTTGATGCCGCGCTCTGCGATGAGGCGCTCCAGGGCATCACGCTTGTTGACCTCGGGGTGCATCACCTCGAGCAGTCCCGGCCCGCTCCACGTCGCGTAGACCGGCAGGTCGCCCAGGCCGACGGCCATCTCGGCCGGCGTGCGCTTGGGATGCCTGGCAAAGACCTTGATCGCCCCGTGCTCCAGAAAGGACTCGACAGGCCCCACGCCGTCGGGCGGCTGGATCCCGCCGGGGCCGAAGCGCTCACGCGCCCGCTCGTAGAGCGCCTCGTCGAGATACCAGCCCTCCGACGTCTCCAGGCCCAGCCCGGCGCCGGGCTCCGCCTTCCGGATGCTCTGGACGACCTGCTCCGCCTCGCCGCTGCCGAGTTGGTGGTGGTGGACGCAGTCCTCGGTCCCGGTGTGGTAGCGCGAGGCGCCGTTGTAGACGATCGACAACTCGAGGCCGAGAGCCTCGGCGAAGGCGTGCGTCATGCGCGGAGGGCGGCCGGTGCACAGCACGACGGCGATTCCCTGCTTCGTACAGCCCTCGATGGCGCGCTGCGCCCGCGGTGTCACCTCGTGCTCGGCATCGAGGAGGGTGCCGTCAAGATCCAGGGCGATGAGACGCGGTCGCAACATGGGAGGCAGGATAGGGGCACGGGGAGCGGCTGTCGGTAAAGAGGATTCCGAGGGCGCGCATGCGGAGGTCGGAGGGCGCAACGTCGCTGGGTACCCTGCACGCCGTGGGTGCCCCGCCGTTCCTCCTCCTCCGTCCCTTCCTGCTCGCCCGCGATCTGCTGGTGAACCGCAGGGCCCCCGATCTCGAGAGTCTGGCCGCGGAACCCGATCCCGAGCGCTTCGTCTGGCGCATCCTGCCGCACGCCGCCCGCACGTTCGCCTCGTGCATCACGCTGCTGCCCACGCGGGCGACGCGCGCGGCCGCCGTGGCCTACCTCTACTGCCGCTCGCTCGACACCTACGAGGACCTGCTGGAGGATCCGGCCGTCCGCGACGCCGCGCTCGCCGGCTTCGCGTCGCGTTTGAACGCGACCGACACCGCCCTCGCGCCAGCGCCGTCCATCGAAGGCGCGGCGGCTCTCGACGCGCGCGACGAGAGCCACGTCCTGCTCGTCAAGCGCCACGACTGCGTGGACCACATGTTCCTGACGCTGCCGCAGCCCGTCCGGCAGCTGATCGTCGATCTCGTGACGGACATGGCGGCCGGCATGCGCTGGTCCTCGCGCGTGTTCGAGGAGAACGGCAGCGCGCTGCGGGGCGAGGACGACGTCCTGCAATACTGCCGGCACGTGCTGGGCAATCCCGTGCTGTTCGCCGTGCGTCTGCTGCGCTGCGTTCGCACGGGCGACGCGGGTCCGGCCGAGGACATCCGCGAAGACGCGATGCGCGTCGGCGAGTTGATCCAGCTCGCCAATGTGACCCGCGACATCGAGAAGGACCTGAAGCGCGGCATCGCGTACATGCCGGAGCTGCGCCGGGACCTCGGCCGCGACGCCAAGACCTCGGCCGCCGTCCGCACGCGCGTCCGCGCCGTCCGTGCGCGGCTCCTGCGGCTGGCGCTGGAGCGTGCGCCCTCGTACCGCCGCATCGTGGAGGGCATGCGTCCGTCAGCCTTCAGCCTGAACCGGGCCTCCGCCCTGCTCATGCTGCTCTTCACCGAGCGCTACTACCGCCGCTGCGCACGCCGCGCAGGGCTCACGACCTGGTCCGGGCCGTCGGTGGCGCCGGATCTCCTGCTGCGCTCCTTCGGTGCCTTCTGGTCCGGGGACTGGGCGGACCTCGAGATGCGGAGGATCGAGGGTCGCTTCCTCGCGCAGGTCACAGCACAGTAGACTCGGGCTGTGGGCCGCGCGCTACCGATCCTGCTCGTCCTCTGGGCCTTGGGTGCGGTCGGCTACGCGCTGCTGCGGGATGACACCGAGGATGTCAAGCAGCCCGACACCGAAGTGCAAGGGGAAGAAGCCGCCGCTCCGGCGTTGAACACGCTCGGCCGTACCGCCTCGTCGCCGTCAGCCGATGAGCCTACGGCGACCGTCGACCCGTTGCTCAAGCGCTTGCTGGATGCAAGCGTGCGCATGCACCGGCCGGACCATCGCGCACTCGTGCTCGACTGGCTGGCGGAGGACCCTCGGCACATCCTCGACCTCCTGCAGGCCAAGGCCCGCACGGCCACGACGGCACACGGGCGGGGCTCGATCGCGGCC
>JAHEIK010000010.1:0-16063 GCA_024639415.1 Planctomycetota bacterium | reverse complement strand
ACGCAACCTCTTCAGCGCCTTCGGTCCGCAGCTTCGCCCCTGCCTCGATCCCGTCGTGGGCGCCTTGCACGGCCGGCCCGCCGACGATACGTACCTGGCCGCGTTGCTGGGGATCCTCGCAACGGCACCGGACCGAGCCCAATCGATGAAGGCCGTCCTCACTTCGCTCGCCATGGATGCCCAGCGCACGGCCACGACGCGTCTCCTCGCCGCTGAGGTGATGCTCGGTCTCCGCGGCGGTGCCGAGCGCACCGCCATCGAAGCCGTCCTGCGCTCGGGGCATATCGAGTACACGTCGGTGATCCGGCAGGTCCTGGTCCGCCTCCGCAAGGATCCGGAGACCACGCGCCGCCATCTGGAGGCGTTGCTGGACCTGTTCGAGCGGGTGGAGTCGCAGACGTGGTATGGACAGGAGGTCCTGCGCACGCTGGCCACGGTGGCTGGCGATGACCCGCGCGTGCGGGAGCGCGTGCGGCGCGCCGTGAACAGAAAGAACGTCAAGAACGTCACGATCCGTGGAGTCGCGCGCGACATCATCTTCCGCGGCCCGGTCGAGGACGTGCTGGCGTTTCTCGCCACGGCCTCGGCGTCGGCGCGCATCGCCGGCGCATCCCGTCTCCTCAGACGCGGTGTGGCGAAGGAACTCCTGATCGAGCACGTGCTGGCGGGCCTACGCAACGGTGGCTTCGGCACCAGGACGCGCGCCATCCAACTGCTCGGCAAGGTGGGCCGCAACTTGACCGAAGTGCTACCGATCGTCGAGGAGCACTTCAGCTCCGACGACAAGGGCCGCTGGCTCTCCGGCGTGCAGGCACTCGGCGCGCTCGCCACGGTGCCGGGCGACAAGCAGGCGGTCGTCCGGCGCCTGCTCGAGGTCGGCCGGCGGCCCGACGTCCGCGTGCGCACCGCCGCGGTGCAGGCCATCCTCATGCACGACGCCCAGCCCGCGCCGGTCATCGAGCTGCTGACCTACCTTCTGGATGACGCCGATGCCGGGGTCCGGGCGGAGGCGGTCGACGCCCTGGGCGAGCTGTCCGCGCGTCACGCCACGGCCAAGAGCGCCCTGGAGCGGGCCCGCACCGACCCCAGCCCGCAGGTGCGCGAACTGGTCATCTACTGGCTCGACGAGGACGAAGAGGACTGAGCCGTAGTCCGCTTCCCGTCCCCATTCGGCGGTCTATCGGGCTGGTGGTACACCACCCGTAGCGGCGGCGCCGTGGCCGCCCGCAGCCGGAGAAGCCATGAGCCAGTCGCCGCCCATCGTCTACACCCTGACCGACGAAGCCCCCGCCCTCGCGACGCACTCGCTGCTGCCCATCATCCGGGCCTTCGCCGCACCGGCGGGTGTCGACGTCGAGCTGAAGGATATCTCTCTCGCCGGCCGGATCCTGGCCGTGTTCCCCGAGTGCCTGACCGAGGACCAGCAGGTCCCCGACGCCCTCCGCCAGCTCGGCCAGTCGGCACTCACGCCCGAGGCGAACATCATCAAGCTGCCCAACATCAGCGCCTCCATCCCCCAGCTCCAGGCCGCGATCGCCGAGCTGTGCTCGAAGGGCTACGACCTACCCGACTACCCGGAGGAGCCCAAGAGCGACGAGGAGCGCGACATCAAGTCCCGCTACGACCGCGTGAAGGGCAGCGCGGTCAACCCCGTACTGCGCCAGGGCAACTCGGACCGCCGCGCGCCGCGGGCCGTCAAGGAGTACGCACGCAGCAACCCGCACCGCCTGCGCGACTGGTCCCCCGACTCGCCGACGCACGTCTCCACCATGAGCGAGGGCGACTTCCGCGCCAACGAGAAGAGCGTCACCATCGGGGCCCCCACCACGGCGCGCATCGAGCACGTCGCGGCGGACGGCAGCGCGACCGTGCTGAAGGACGACCTCGTCCTGCAGGCCGGCGAGGTGCTCGACGGCACGTTCATGAGCAAGCGCGCTCTGGTCGCGTTCCTGGCCGCGCAGATCGCGGACGCCCGCGCCCAGGGCGTACTGTTCTCGCTGCACATGAAGGCCACGATGATGAAGGTCTCGGACCCGATCATCTTCGGCCACGCGGTGCGCGTGTACTTCCGCGACGTCTTCACGAAGCACGGCGCGACGTTCGACGAGCTCGGCGTCGACGTGAACAACGGCTTCGGCGACGTGATTGCCAAGATCGCCGACCTGCCCGAGGAGCAGCGCCGGGCGATCGAAGCCGACATCCAGGCTGTGTACGCCCAGGGGCCCGGCCTCGCGATGGTCGACAGCGACCGCGGCATCACGAACCTGCACGTGCCGAGTGACATCATCATCGACGCCTCGATGCCGCCGATGGTCCGCGACTCGGGCTGCATGTGGAACGCCGCCGGCGAGCTCCAGGCCTGCAAGGCGACGATCCCGGACAGCAGCTACGCGGGCATCTACCAGGCCGTCGTCGAGGACTGCAAGGCCAACGGCAAGTACGACGTGGCCACGATGGGCAGCGTCCCCAACGTCGGCCTGATGGCCCAGAAGGCCGAAGAGTACGGCTCGCACGACAAGACCTTCGAGGTGTCTGCGAACGGCACCATGCGCGTCGTGGACGCCGACGGCAACGTCCTCCTCTCGCACGAGGTCGAGCAGGGCGACGTCTGGCGCGCCTGCCAGGCGAAGGACGCCCCCATCCGCGACTGGGTCAAGCTGGCGGTGACGCGCTCGCGCGCCACCGGCGCACCGGCGGTCTTCTGGCTCGATGAGGGCCGCGCCCACGACGCGCAGCTCATCGAGAAGGTCAAGGTCTACCTGCAGGAGCACGACACGGCCGGGCTCACGATCGAGATCCTGCCGCCGGCCGACGCCATGCGCTACTCGCTGGAACGCATCCGCCGCGGCGAGGACACGATCTCCGTCACGGGCAACGTCCTCCGTGACTACCTCACCGACCTGTTCCCGATCCTCGAGCTCGGCACCAGCGCCAAGATGCTCTCGATCGTCCCGCTGCTCGCGGGCGGCGGCCTGTTCGAGACGGGCGCCGGCGGCTCGGCTCCGAAGCACGTGCAGCAGTTCACGAAGGAAGGCCACCTGCGCTGGGACTCGCTCGGTGAGTTCCTGGCTCTGGCCGTCTCGATGGAGCACTTGGCCGAGCGCTTCGACAACCCGGGCGCGAAGGTCCTGGGCGCAGCGCTCGATGACGCGACGACGAAGCTGCTTGCCAACCGCAAGTCGCCGCTGCGCAAGGTGCACGAGCACGACAACCGCGGCAGCCACTACTACCTCGCGATGTACTGGGCTGAGGCCCTCGCCGCACAGAGCGACGACGCGGAGCTCGCCGCACGCTTCGCTCCTGTTGCCAAGGCGCTCGCCGGCGCCGAGGAGGCGATCGTCGCGGAACTCATGGGCGCCCAGGGGTCCGCACAGGACATCGGCGGCTACTACATGCCCGACGTAGCCAAGCTGGAGGCCGCGATGCGCCCGAGCGCGACGCTCAACGGCATCATCGCGAGCATCGGCGAGGGCGCCGGCGTCGCCTGATCCCTAGGGGAGTGCGGAGCGCTAGCTCACGCGGCGAGCCGAGACGGCTTCGCCCCGTGCGGGCAGCAGCACGCCGACCGCGAAGCCGAGCAGCGCCCCGAACGGCGGTGCGGCGAAGACCAGTCCGAAGGCCAGCCCCGGGCCGGCTGCGAGCAGCACGAGGCTGACGAGCAGGCCGGCGCAGCCGCCGACCAACGCCATCCACCCCGCCGTCGCCAGGCTCGAGCGCCGCACGGCTCGCGCAGCGCGGTGGCGACGCGACGGCGGCGCCTTCCGGCCGGGCCGCGCCCCGACGGCAGCCAGCAGGCCGCCGAGCAGCGTGAACGCCAGCAACGCGCCGAGGAACTTCTCGTTGAAGCCGCCGACCAGGACGTTTGCCGTGACGCAGGCGAGGGCGCCGACGCTCGCCCCCCGCAGGAGGGACACGGCACGCGAGGACGTGCGCAGCCATGCACTCGCGGAGAGGGCGCCGAGCAGCGCGCCCAGCGCGGCCCCGATGCCCTGCGCGGCGCGGTAGGCCGCCACATCCAGGTGCCAGACCTCCACGCCGGGCGCGGCCGCCGCGGCGGCGGAGACGTAGCGATCGCCGAAGACCTTGCCCAGGAGCAGACCGAGGGCCGCGGCGAGGGCGAAGCGGGTGATGAGGGCGATTGAGCGCGGCATGGCATGTCTCCGGTGTCGTGGTCCGCAGGCATGTACGGAAGGCTGCGCCGGGATCGCAGGGCGAAACGGAATCCCTCAGAGGGTCGGCGTGGCCCGCAGGCGCTCCACGTAGTCCGCGGCCAGCCCGTGCTCCTCGGCCGCTTCGATCAGCAGCGCCAGGTAGGACGCCCGCGGCGGCGCCACGCCCGCGACGACGTGTGCGTCCGTCGCCTGGTAGAGCCAGACCTCGATCGCGGCGCCCTCGTCCCGGAGACGGGCGGCGACGGGCACGGAGCCGCGGTCGTAGCGCGTGGGGTGCCCCTCCTTCTCGTCCAGCGCCGCCAGCAGGCCGTCGTCCACGAAGAGCGCCAGGCCCAGGAGTTCAGCGCCACTGCGCGGGATCACATTCGCTGCGCCACCCCGCCGCACGACCGAGCGGTAGTTCCACGTCAGCTCGTAGCCCGGAACGCACGCCGGCGCGAAGCGCAGGAGGCCGTCTGCGTCATGGCCCCGCTCGCCCAACCAGCGACGCAGGTCCGGCAGGTGCATGTTGCTGCCGTAGGCGAAGACCCAATGCATGCGGGGCACCCTACTTGAGGAACGCCGCGTCCTCACGCAGGCAGTGGGCCAGCGCACGCCAGACCTGCTCCGCCGCACTCACCATGTCGGCGCCCACGTAGCGCACGCCGAGTCGGCCGTTCGCCTCGCCGCCGAGTTCCAGCGCCCGCTCGCGCAGGGCGTCGGTGTGCACGTCGAGTTCCAGCGTGACGGGACGCTCGACGCTCAGCGGCTCGCCGCCCTGCTCGATGCCGCGCTGCGCAGTCTCCTCGATGATCGCCTGCGCCTTCTCGAGCGACAGCGTGACGACCGCCGACGGCCCGAGCGTCTGCTTCACCTCGGCGAAGGCGAAGTCCTCGCCGAAGTCCTCGCGCATCTGGCGGCCGTAGTCGTCGGCGCCCGCCGCCATCACCACGGGCGTGCCGTAGTGGCCGAGGATCGCCGCGTTGAGCCACGACTCGCTGGCCGGCTTGCCGTTCAGCCGGATCTCGCTCACGACGCGCCCGACCCAGGTGTGGGCGAGCAAGCCGCCGGGGGTTCCCGCACGCGTGTGATGCCCGATCATGAACGCAGCGTCGTACGCACCGTGCTCGAGCGCGCCCAGCTGGCACAAGGGCCGGTTGCGTGCCTGCGCCGGGCCGGTGAGCAGGCGCGCCCGCGGATCGAGCGCCTCCAGCACGATGTTGCGCATCGTGCCGTGCCCGTCGGCGACGAGCATGTCCGTCGCCCCCGCGGCCGCGGCACCGCGGATGGCGGCGTTCACGTCGCCGGTCAACCAGCGGCGCGCCGCCTCGTAGTCCTGCCCGCCGGGCATGAGGTGATCGGGGTGACAGACGCCGGTGGCGCCTTCCATGTCGACACTGATGAGTACGCGCATGGCGCGGATTGTACGCAGCCGCTCAACGAGGGAAGAGGACCTCGCGAGCCTTGCCCGGAGCGTAGCGCACGACACGCTTGTGCTCCTCGCCCACGATCAGGGTGTTGTCCGGGAGCAGGGCGATAGGAGCGGAACTCCGCCATTGCGCGTTCCAGGGCACGATCAGCGTGGCCGTGCGTGCATCCGGGGTGAGGACCGCCCAGGCGGTCCGCCAGGGGTCCGTCCGCTGCAGCATCAGGAGCATGCGGCCGTCCCCCGCACGCCCGTAGACCATCGCGCTGGAGACGGGTCCCGGCGCCGTCCCGCTCCAGGCGATCGCCCGGTCGGCGCCATCGATCGGGTTCCACGCATGCAACCCGTACGCGCCCTTGGGGCCCCGCAGCCCCAGGACTAGGTTCTCACCCAAGACGCTGCTTTGCTTCTCCGGCAGGTTCTGCGGAGCGAACGCCTCACCGCCGTTCAGCGGGATCACGATGCGCTCGAACTCTCTCGCACCACTCTTCGTCTTCTTCGTGGACCGGCCGAAGCCCAAGGCGTACTCGGCGCCAAGCACGTAGTGACCCCATGGCCCGACGCTTCGATCCGGGGCGAGCTTGCGCTGCTCGCCGTCCGCGGCGGAGAGGAAGAGCTTGGCCTCCATCCGGTTGCCCAGCTGCATGTCCCAGCCGAACCACCCGCCGGGAACCGGCCTCAGCGCCCGCCGACGCACGGCACGAGGCCTGACGCCCGCGGGAACGTCCTCCAGGGCGCCCTCCGTCTCGAGGATGTCGTCACGCAGCCAGACGCGGCGCCCCTGCGCATCGCGCTTCCAGCTGCTCGCCGCCAGCGTCCTGCGCACGAGGTCCAGGGAGACCGGGTCGCGCGTCGCCCACGGCAGGGTGCGCTTGGGGCTGGCCGCGACCGCATCCCACCAGGTCACGGGACCGGGGTTTTCGACCGCGTCCTGCATGCGCACGCAGATCACGGACTGGCAGGGCTCGAGCTGGCGGAACGCGCCGGTGCCCATCGCCTCGGGCACGACGGTGAAGTACTGCGCCGCGCGGCCGCCGAGCTTCTGGACCTGGGAAGTCTCGAGGTCGTACACCCACGCTTGCAGCGGCGTGCCGCGCACGCTGTCCCAGCCGGTCTTGCGGTCGTTCGTGCGGATGTTCTTGTCGCCGATCCACGCGGCACCGCGGTGCACGGTGAGGTAGAGGTAGCGTTCGCCCGCGCCGACGCGGGCCTCGTAGACCTGGAAGTCGTCGTCGTGCGGATCGACCTCGAGCCAGTCGTCGAGCGCGACCTGGGCGTAGGCATAGCCGCCACCGAGAGCGACGAGCAGCACGGCCGAGCCGAGCAGGAACGGACGCAGGGGGCGGCCGGCGAAGCGGTGGCCCCGCAAGTGCGAGAGCGCGCAGGCGACCAAGGCGGCTGCCGCGCTGATCCCAGCTGTCCACCCGGCCAACACCCACGGGCCTGCGAAGAAGTAACGATGCGCGAGGAACATCAGCGCGAACGGTGTCGCGAGGACACCCAGCAGCACGATCGCGGCCACGCCCGCCACGCCGCTGCGCCCCATCCACGTCGAGACGAGCAGCGTCCAGAGGCAGAGGACGCCCATGCCGAGGCCGACCGACCACAGCTCACCGGTCGGAAACTCCGCCAGCTGGTTCCACAGCGCCATGGCGCGCGTCGCGCCGCCGGGCGTGCCGTAGCGCAACCCCAGGTCCGAAGCGACGCCGCCGTTGCCGGCTTCGGCGATTGCCAGGCAGATGCCCGACCACGCGATCACGACGACAAGCAGCACGGTGAGGAAGGCGATCTTGGCGAAGAAGGCCGCGCCCAGCGCGCCGGGCAGCCGGCGCACGGTCTGGATCGTGCCACGCCGCGTCTCGCCTGCGAACAGGGAGGACGCGATGGCGAAGTTCACGAGCCCCACGCCGATGCCGAGGAAGACCGCACGCGTGTTGTGCAGCCACACGGTGGCCAGGTGCTCCCCGAACGACCAGAAGGCCAGCGCGGTGAGGCCGGGAATGGCGAGCAGGATGCCGATCGTCACGGCACGCTGATCGCGCCACTCCTTCCAGAACCACGCCGCGAAGGTCCGTAGACGGTCTCGCATCACGCCACCTCCTTCACGGCGTCGGCCAGCGCGCTGCGCAGCGCCGCCGGCGTCGTCGCGCCGTCGACGTCGGTCGCGAACTCGGCGACCGGCCCCTCGCGCACGACGCGGCCATGCACGAGCACCGCCAGACGATCGGCGATGCGTGCTGCGACGTCGAGGTCGTGCGTCGCCATCAAGACCGTGCGCGGCTCCCCACCGAGGGCGTCGATCACGTTGCGCAGCACGTCCTCGCGCACCAGGGGATCGAGTCCACCGAACGGCTCGTCGAGCAGCAGGATGCGCGGGTTGGAGGCCAGCGCACCGGCCAGCGTCGCCTTCATCCCCTGGCCGCGGCTCATCTGCTTGAAGCGCGTCTTGCGCGGGACGTCGAGTTGCTCTGCGAGGCTGTCGGCGCGCTCCTCGTCCCAACTCGGGTAGTGGGCGCGCAGGAACCGGAACCAGTCACCGACGCGCATCCAGCCGTACGCGTCCGGGGTACTGGGCACGTAGCCGATCTGGCGGCGCAGGGCGCAGGCATCGTGCCGCGGGTCGAGCCCCAGGATGGACACGTCGCCCGCCTGCTGGGCGAGTACGCCGAGGCACACGTTCAGGAGCGTCGTCTTGCCTTCTCCGTTGCTGCCGAGCAGCACGGTCGTGGCACCGATGGGCACGTCGAGATCGACGCCCTGCAGCACGCGCTTGCGTCCGAAGCGCATGTGCACGCCTTGGATCTCCATGGCGGGTTCGTGGTCGGCCATCGTCATCGCACTCCTCATCAGGCTGAGCGGCGGGCGCCGCCCTCCTCCTCCGCCAGGTGCTGCTCGATCTGCTGCCGCAGCGACTGCGCCGTGTGCCCGGCCTGCAGTGCCGACTCCAGCGCCAACAGCAGGCTCTCGAGCGTCGCGCCGCGCCGCGAGGCTCGTGCTGCGGCCGGTCCGCGCGGCGTGACGAACACGCCCGCGCCGCCGCGGCCCTTCACCACCCCCAGCGCCTCGAGCTCCCGGTAGGCCTTGCCGACGGTGTTGGGGTTCACCAGGGCCTCGGCCGCCAGGCCGCGCACGCTGGGGAGCTTGTCCCCCGCCGTCCAGGCCCCGCCTGCGATGCGGTCCAGCACGGCCTCGACCAGCTGGCGGGAGGGCGGCGTCGCACGGGTGGGGTCCACTCGGATCGTCACGGCGACCGTCCTATCGTCCTAGGACGGTCACTCACTTGAGCCCAAGCCGGTTCGCAGCTCTATCCGCATTTGTATAATTATTTATCTGGACAAATGCGCATGCCGCATGCAGAGTTAGGGTGTCGCCTCGCTCCAGCGAGGCCTCCTCAGGAATCCCTGCTCCCAAGGAGATCTACGGTGCCCAGTCCGAGCCCCCATACTCCCCGCGTGCTGCTCGTAGGGGGCGGACTGCAGAGCGCGCTCATCGCCCTCACCGTGCTCGAGGCAAGGCCCGCAGCCGACCTCCTGCTGCTCGAGCGTGCTGCCCGCATCGGCGGCAACCACACCTGGTCCTTCCACGCCGGCGACGTGCCGGACGCACTGCGCGCGCTGGTGGACGGGATCACCGAGCACCGCTGGCCCGACTACGACGTCGCCTTCCCGGAGCGCGCGCGGCGTGTCGAACTCGGCTACGCGACCATCTCGAGCGACCACCTGGCGGCGCTGGTCGAGGCACGCTGCGCCGCGGCGCCGAACGCACGCATCCGGACAGACTGCGACGTGCAGTCGGTCGCGCCGGACCACGTCGTGCTCGCCGGAGGCGAGCGCCTCGACGCGGACCTGGTCGTCGACGCGCGCGGTGCGCTGCGCGATCCCCAGTCACGCTGCGGCTACCAGAAGTTCTTTGGCGTGGAGTTGGAGACGAACGCGGCGCACGGCGTCGTGCGCCCCTGTGTCATGGACGCCACCGTCGAGCAGATCGACGGGTTCCGCTTCCTCTACGTGCTGCCGTTCTCTCCCACCCGACTCCTGGTGGAGGACACGGTCTTCTCCACGCGGCCTGATCTCGAGACGAGCGCGTGGCGCACGCGCGTACTCCACGAGTCGGCCTTGCGCGGCTTCACACCCGCGGACGTCGTGCGCGAGGAGCACGGCGTGCTACCGATGCCGTGGTCCGGATCGGGGCCCGAGCTCCAGAAGGCGGGTCCGCTGCGTGCGGGCTACCGCGGACGCTTCTTCCATCCGGCGACGGGCTTCTCCTTTCCCCAGGCCCTGCGCGTGGCCGAGCTCATCGCCCGGCACGTCGACCGGCCCCAGGCGCTCTTCGCAGCCGAGGACTACCGGGGGCTCGTCCGCAGTGAGCAGAAGCAGGCACGCTTCGCCCGCTTCCTCAACCGGCTGCTGTTCACGGGCGTCTCCCCGGCGACCCGCTGGACGGTCTTCCAGCGCTTCTACGGCCAGCCCGAGCACGTCATGGCGCGCTTCTACGCCGGCCAGGTCAGCGCAACGGATCGGGCGCGTCTGCTCGTCGGCAAGCCGCCCCGCGGCTTCTCCGTGGTCAGCGCTCTGACGGGGAGGGCCATCGCATGAATCCGCCGCCGCCCCTGGCCCTGCGCAGGCCCGCGGAAGCCCCGCGGGACGCCATGGCCTTCGCGATCGAGCATCTATGGCCCGCCATCGGCGTGGAGCGCGAGAGCGAGATCGGCCGCGCCGTCGAAGCGGCGCTGCTCGAGCCCGCGCGCTCGATGCTCGACCGCGCGGGCAAGCGCTTCCGCGGCCACCTCGTGGACCTCTGCTGGCAGCTCGGCGGCGGGCGCGGGCCGTGCCCCGACGCGCTACCGGCCGTCATCGAGGTCATCCACGCCGGCAGCCTGATCGTCGACGACATCGAGGACGACTCACCCGAGCGGCGCGGAGCGCCCACGGTGCACCGCCTCTTCGGCATGCCGCTCGCGCTCAACGCGGGCAACTGGCTCTACTTCTGGTCGCTGGAACTGCTGCGCGAGCTCGAGCTGCCGCCCGAGGTCGAGCTCGACCTGCACCGGCGACTGGGCCGCATGCTCGTGCAAGGGCACGCCGGGCAGGCGCTGGACATCGACACCGACGTCACCCATCTGCGTCGTGGTGAAGTGCCTGAGCACGTCGCCGCGATGAGCCGGCTCAAGACGGGTAGCTTCATGGCGTTGGCCGCCGCCGTCGGCGCCGTCGCGGCGCAAGCACCTCAGCGGACGGTCGACGCGCTCGAGTCCTTCGGCATGGCGCTCGGCCAAGCCCTGCAGATGCTCGACGACCTGGGCAACCTCGTCGCACGCCGCGAGTGCCCGAAGCGCTACGAAGACCTGCGTCACGGCAAGGCGAACTGGCCCTGGGCCTGGTACGCCGAAGTGGTCGGCCCCGTCGAGTGGCGCCGTGCCCAGGCCCGCCTCGCGGCGCTGCGTGACGGGGAGCGCGACGCCTCCCCGCTGGCCCTCGAACTACTCGGACGCATCGGCCTGCTGGGCCGCCAGCGCGTCCACAGTCTGCTCGTCTCTGCCTTCGACGATCTGAAGGCGGTGACGGGCTCGCATCCCCTCCTCGCGGCGCTGCGCGCCGAGATGGAACGCTTGGAGAACAGCTATGTCTGAACGCACGCAGCCCTACCGCGCCGCCATCGTCGGCAGCGGCTTCGGCGGCTTGGCAGCGGCCATCCGCCTGCAGGCGTCCGGCGTGAACACGGTCCTCTTCGAGGCACGTGACAAGCCTGGCGGCCGCGCCTACGTGTACGAGCAGGACGGCTTCACCTTCGACGCCGGCCCGACGGTCATCACGGCCCCCAATGCGCTCGAAGAGCTCTTCACGCAGGCCGGACGGCGCATGGAGGACTACGTCGAGCTTTTGCCCGTCAAGCCCTTCTACCGGCTGCTGTGGGAAGACGGTGACCGCTTCGACTACGACAACGACGTCGAGGCGCTCGAGCGCCAGATCGCCGCGCGCAACCCCGACGACGTCGAGGGCTACCGCCGCTTCCTCGAGTACAGCAAGAGCGTGTTCGAGGTCGGCTACGAGGGTCTGGCCGACGCCCCCTTCTTGCGCTTTCGCGACATGATGAAGGTCGCGCCCTCGCTGATGAAGTTCCGCGCGGATCGGCCGGTCTACAAGACGGTGTCGCGCTTCCTCAAGGACCCGAAGCTGCGCGAGGCCTTCTCGTTCCATGCGCTGCTCGTCGGCGGCAACCCCTTCGAGACGAGCTCGATCTACACGCTCATCCACTACCTCGAGCGTCGCTGGGGTGTGTTCTTCCCCCGCGGCGGCACAGGCGCGCTCGTCCAGGGCCTCGTCCGCCTCTACGAGGACCTCGGCGGCGAGTTGCGACTCTCGAGCGCCGTCCAGAGCATCGCGGTCGAGCCGGCTACGGGGGCGACGGAAGCCGTCCATCGCGTGACCACGGCACAGCGCTCCGGGGAGCCGTTCGATCTCGTCGTCAGCAACGCCGACGTGCACAGCACCTACGCGCGCCTCTACGGCGACGAGCCGCGTGCGAAGCCGATGCGCAAGAAGCTCGAGCGCATGGACTGGTCGATGTCGCTCTTCGTCCTCTACTTCGGCACCGATCGCACCTACGAAGACGTCGCGCACCACACCGTGCTCTTCGGCCCGCGCTACAAAGGTCTGCTGCACGACGTGTTCCACGGCGACGAGGTCCCCGAGGACTTCAGCCTGTACCTGCACGCGCCCACCCGCACGGATCCGTCGCTTGCGCCCGCCGGCTGCGAGGGTTTCTACGTCCTGAGTCCTGTGCCCCACCTGGGCAAGGCGCGGGTGGACTGGGAGCAGTACGCACCGCAGTACGCGGACAAGCTGCTCGCCTCGCTCGAGACCACGCTGCCGGACCTGCGCAAGCACATCATCACGCAGAAGATGTTCACGCCGCTGGACTTCGAGAGCGAGCTCGCCGCCTACCAGGGCTCGGCCTTCTCGGTCTCTCCGAAGCTGACGCAGAGCGCCTGGTTCCGCCCGCACAACAAGGACGCCCGCATCCCCGGGCTGTACATCGTGGGCGCAGGCACCCATCCCGGCGCCGGCGTGCCCGGTGTGGTCAACACGGCCAAGGCCACAGTGCGCGTCATCGCAGGCGACCTGGACCTACCCGCGGCGCCCGTGCCGCCCGCCGGCACGCCCCAGCGAGAGGCGGTATCCGTATGAGCCTCACAGCCCAGCAGCGTGAAGCATGCCGCGCCGTGCTCGAGAAGCACGCCCGGACGTTCTCGCTGGCCGCCCGCTTCCTCAGCGAGGAGACGGCCGAGCACGCCGCGGCCGTCTACGCGTGGTGCCGCCGCGCCGACGATGCGATCGACCTCGCCCCCAGGGCGGAGCACGCCCAGGCTCTGACCCAGCTGCGCCGGGAGCTGGACGCCGTCTTCGGCGACCAGGATCTCGAGCATCCGGTGCTCGGTGGCTTCCAAGCCGTCGTGCGCGAGCGCGGCATCCGCCGGTCGTACTGCGAGGAACTGCTGCTCGGCATGGCCATGGACGCCGACGACGTGCGCTACGAGACCGTGGACGACTTGCTCGTCTACTGCTACCGCGTAGCTGGAACGGTCGGCCTGATGATGGCGCACGTGCTGGGCGTGCGCGACGAGCGGGCACTCCCCGCCGCCGCGCACCTGGGCATGGCGATGCAGCTGAGCAACATCTGCCGCGACGTGGCAGAAGACCATGAGCGCAAGCGCTGCTACCTGCCGGCCGAGCTGCTGGGCGAGGACGCGAGCACGCTGGTCGAGCGCGCGTTCGGTTCCGCCTTCCCAGAGCAGGCGCGCGGCGCGGCGGGTCAGGCTCGCGGAACCCTCCTCGAGCTCGCCGAGCGCTACTACCGGGCCGCCGACGACGGCCTGCGAGCGCTCGACTGGCGCTCTGCGCTCGCCATCGGCGTAGCCCGTCGCGGCTACGCCGCCATCGGCGGCGCCGTGAGGCGTCGCGGCCTCGAACACATCGAGGGACGCGCCTTCGTCGGCAAGGCCCGCAAGCTCGGCATTGCGCTGCGCTCGCTCGGCGCTGCCGCCGCCGAAGCCCCGCGCCGGCTCACGGCGCGCTTCCGCCCGATCATCCCGCGCATCAAGCTGGAGTACGCCGATGTACGCCTCCGCAGCTAGCCGGCTTCTCGCCGTCCCTGTCGCCCTCCTCGCACTCGGCGCGTGCGCGGCGCCCCGCAGCCAGGCCCCGGAGCCGGCGCTGGCTGCTCAGGCCGTCGCCGACGCCGCGACACCCGCTACTCCCCGTCCGGAGCTCGCGACCTCCGATCCGACGCCGACGCAGGAGCCCGCCGCGCAGCGGGACGCTGCCACCGCCAAGGTGGCGACCCCTGCACCGGCCCGGCCCGCACGACGCCTGCCCTTTGCAGCCGAGCGCGCCGGCCTTGCCGTGGCCAAGCCGCGCGGCTGGGACATCAAGCGGCGCGATGGCGCGCTGGTCTACGAGGCGCCGCTGCGTGTGCCCTCGATCGTGTTCTTCCAGCCGCAGGGCGACTCCCTGGACGATGTCGTCGGCGGTCTCGCCCAGGAGCTCTCCGCACCGCTGGGTCGGGTGCGCATCACGCGCGCCGCGCAGCAGACGAAGCTCGCCGGCTACCCCGCCTACGTGGCGGAGGGCACCGGCAGCGCCGAGGGCTTCCCGATGCGCTGGCGCGCGACGGTCGTCGACGCGAAGGAGCTCACCGTGGTGCTCGCGTTGGCGCCGTCCTTCTTCTGGGGGCCGAACGTGCGTTCGATCCGCGCCTTCGAGCAGGGCATCCGACGCACGGACGGCGCTGCGGCCGCGCTTCCCGTCCAGCGGGTCGCCCAGCGATGATGCTCTACGTCGCCATCTTCCTGGCCTCGGTGCTCGCCATGGAGGGCATTGCCTGGCTCATGCACCGCTACCTCATGCACGGTCCCCTGTGGTTCCTGCACAAGTCGCATCACCGCCGCCGCGAAGGCCGCTTCGAGCTGAACGACGCGTTCGGGCTCTTCTTCGCCGTGCCCTCGATGATCCTGATCGCCCTGGGCGTGCGCGGACAGCCTGCGCTCCTGGCCATCGGCCTCGGCATGACGGCCTACGGCGCGCTCTACTTCTTCTTCCACGACATGCTGGTGCATCGCCGCGTGAAGCTGCCCTTCGTGCCCAAGCGCGGTTACCTGCACCGGGTCGTGCGCGCGCACCTCATGCACCACCGCACCACGACGAAGCATGGGGCCGTCTCGTTCGGCTTCATCTTCGCGGGCGATCCCGAGAAGCTGCGGCGGCGCCTTGCTGCGCGCGAGCTTCAGAGCACCTCCCAGCGGCGCGCCAGCGCGCGTGCGCCGAGCCAACCCGCGATGCCGGCTGCCGCAAGCAACGCAATGGGCAGGACAAGTTCTCCCGCCGAGTCGCCGCGCCAGAACACACCCGTGTAGGCCTCGAGCCCCCACGTGTTCGGCGTCAGCCAGCCCAGATCCTGAAGCAGGGGTGGCATGAAGAAGCGCGGCACCATGCTGCCGCCGATCGCCGAGAGGATCAGGATCGCGACGGTAGAGACGTTCTGTGCCTGGCGCTGCGTTCCGCAGGCGGCCACGAGCGCGAGCGCAAGCCCCGCGGCGCACAAGGCGACGGCCGCCGTCGTCACGGCCCACCCCACGAGATGACCGGGCAAGTCCACGCCGAAGCCGAGCCACGCGACGACGTAGATCACGAGGATCTGCACGAAGCCCATCGCGCCGAGGAACAGGAAGCGGGCGTTGACGAGCACGCCGATGCCGGCGGGACCTGCGAGCACGCGATCGACGATGCCGGCGTCGCGATCGGCAAGCAGGGTGATGGCGCCCTGGACCGCTGAGAACAGCACGAAGAGGATCGCCACCGCACCGGCGTAGTAGGCAATGGAGTTCGTGCTGCGGGGTTCGCCGGCGACCGCCTCCTGCCTGTAGAGCGAGCCGAAGAGGTCACGCTGCCCTGCGGGCGCACCCTCGCGCAGCGCGCGTAGCCCCGCATCCAACCGCCCGCGCTGCGCGTCGTCGAGCCTGAGGAAGCTCGCGTCGAGCATGCGAATCACGCCACCCAGTGCGGCGTCGGGGAGCGCTTGGACGTACGCGCGCTGCACGCGCCCGGCGAGTATCGATGCGGCAACGCCCCGCGCTGGATCGTAGAGGATCAGGAGCGGCGGCTTCGTACCCATCACGCGCAGATTGCTGCGGACGATCAGGCCGACATCCGCCGTGCCCTTGCGAACCCGCTCGCGCGTAGCGGCCACATCCCCCACACCACCGACGATCTCAACGCCTGCATCGGCGGTCAGGGACGCGAGAAGCGCGCGCGAGTCGGCATCCTGTACGCCATCGGCAACGGCGAGCCGGATGCGCAGATCGCTGCCACTCGTGCCGGCGAAGATCCACGCGAACACGAGGAAGAACACGACGGGCAACACGAACGCCATGACGAGCGCACCGCGGTCGCGCTTCAGCTCGAGGAACAGCGTACGCAGGACGGCGCCG
>JAHEIK010000229.1 GCA_024639415.1 Planctomycetota bacterium | reverse complement strand
CCAGGCGATGTACCAGATCGGTGGCAAGGATCCGGCGCTCTGGTCGCGCTGGTATCGGCAGGTACGCGACCACTTGATCGGGATGCAGAAGTCTTCACGCGATCCCAAGACGGGCGTGCGCCGCTGGTACTGGCGCAGCAACGTGGACGACAACCATGCCTACGGCACGGCGTGCGCACTGCTCATCCTGCAGTTTCCTCTCGATCACCTCCCCATCCACCAACGCTGAACCCGCGGCAGCGGGTTCAGCCCCGTGAACGTGAACGCGCCCGTCACCGTCACCGACGTTCCCGGGGCCCGTGGCCGCGCCCGTCTCCGCCCCCCACACGCCCCATCAACGACGCACGGGTCGGGCCAAGACTCGGACGCCGCTGCGCGCCGTCCTCCCAAGGCCCCTACAGGCCATTCCCACGGGAACGGGCTACGGGAACGTCGGTGACGGGCACGCAAACGTTCACGTTCACGGGGTGGAGACGGACGGGATCTGCGAGAATCCCTGCGGTCCCGCAGAATCCTCCGAACCCACGAGAGCCCGACCGGTTTGACTCCCCGCCCCCCGGAACCCGACATGGACGCCGATCAGCAGCTGATGGCCCGCGTCCGCGACGGCGATCGGGAGGCATTCGAAGCGCTCTATTCCAGATTCGGCTCACCGGTCATGCGGTTCCTCTACCGCCTGTGCGGCCAGCGGGCCCTCGCCGAGGACCTGACGCAGGACGTGTTCCTGAAGGTCTGGAGGGCTGCCGCAGGCTGGCAGCCCCTCGGCAAGGTCTCCACCTGGCTCTTCCAGATCGCGAAGCGCCACTGGTGGAACGAGGCCGCCAAGCGCCGTCGTCGCGCATCCGTGCGCGGCACGTCCCTGGAGGGGACGCCCGAGACGGCGACGGACGCAGACGGCAGCCCCGCGGAGCGCCTGGCGCGCTCGGAGGCTGCACGGGCCGTCGAGGACGCCCTCGCCGGCCTGTCACCGCGCCTGCGGCTGGTCTTCGTGCTCGTCCGCCTCGAGCGGCTGGCGTACGCGGAGGCCGCGAGGATCGCCGGCATTCCGGTGGGCACCGTCAAGAGCCGTGCGGCGGCCGCCGAGGCGGCCCTGCGACGGCTGCTGGGCCGCGACCACGATCCGCGCGCCTGACTCCAACCCTGTACCCGCCCGTCGCCGAGAGGCCCCTACCGATGTCCCGTCCCATCCGTCACGCCGACCTGCTCGCCCGCGCCCTGGGTGAGCTCACGGGCGCCGAGCGCGAACGGGTGGACAGCGCCCTCGCCGCGGATGCCGCGCTGCGGCAGGAGTTCGAGTCGATCGCCGGCCACCTGCTGCAGTATGAGCACCTGCCGCCCGCACCGCCGCCGCCCCCGTTTGCGCAGATCGAGGCCGCGCTCGACGACGGCAGCACCCCGGACCTGGGCGTCCTGCGGCTACAGGATGCACCGCCCAGGCGGCGCTCGCTCACCGCCGTGACCGCGCTTGCCGCGCTGCTGCTCGCGGCCGTGCTCGTGTGGCGGCCCTGGGACACGCGGCAGGGCAGCGGGGAGCTGATCGACCTCGTCGCCGGGCGTGGCATGCAGTTGCTGCGCGCAGGTAGCGCCCTCCCCGCGCCCGCGCACGCCAAGCGCACGGTGCAGCGAGGCGACGTGCTGCACTGCCTGGAGGCCGCGGAGGCCCGCCTGGGCGAGCGGATCCGCATCGTCCTGGACGGCGGCGCCAGACTGCGCATCGAGAGCGGCGAGCGCGTCGCGCTGCAAGAGGGACGCGCGTGGTTCGAGGTGGCGCCCGGCGCCTTCGAGGTGGAGACGCCCCATGGACCGGTACGCGTGCTGGGCACGGCGTTCGAGGTGGACCTCCGCGCCGGCGGACTCGAGGTCGCAGTCGCCCACGGACGCGTCCGGGCGGCCGCCCAGGAGATCGCGCAGGGGGAGCAGCTGAGCCAGGGGCAGGTGAGCTCCCTGACGGGCGACGCCGGCGCCTGGTTCCAGAGGCCCTCCCTCCTGCTGGAAGCGGGCTCGGGCCCGCAGCCGACCCTGACGCGCCCGCTGACGCTGCGCGTCGTGTTCTTCAACCCCGGCAACGTGCCGCTGACGCTGCCTGGGCCCGCCGCAGCGCGCTCGCCGCTGTGGATCAGCTTCGAGACGCTCGCGGGCCGGGTGCTGCGCGAGCTGCCCGTCCTGGAGGCGCATGTGACGTCTGGTCGCGAGGTCCTGCGAGCAGGCCATGCGCTCGACCTGGGGCCGGGGGCCCGGCAGACCGTGACGCTCAAGATCCTGCCCCCGGTCGGCTCCCCCGGCGCGTACCGTTGCAGGGCGCTCTACCGCCCTGAGGGGCAACCGGGCGTCCTTTCCACCCCGCTCGACGTCGAGGTGCGCTGATTCATGGCTGCGGACATGCCCTCCCCCCACAACGATCCGGCCCGCACGAGCGACGTGCGCCGCATCCTGTCCCGCCTGGGACGCCTGCGGACACGCATCCGCGCGATCTTCGCCGCCATCGGCATCTCGCGCTGGATCGTCTACGCCATCGGCTGCCTGGCGCTCTTCTTCCTCGCGGACCGCTTCCTGGATCTGCCGCTGGGCGTGCGCCAGTTCGTCCGCCTGGGCCTGCTGCAGCCGCCGCCGACCATGGCGCTGCTTGTGCTCGTTCCGCTGTTCGTGCTCTCGGCCTTCCTCGCCGTGGCCCTCACGCGCCGGCGCCACAAGGCCGCCCCCTTCTTCGCCTTCGTCGCCGCGGGTCTGCTCGGCCTGCTGGCGTACCTGGCGGTGCGCGTGTTCGTGCCGCTGCGTGTGCGGCTGCCGGCGGACGACCTGGCCCTCTCCGTCGAGTCGCGCTTCGACCACCTGCAGGATCGCCTGGCTGCCGCGCTCGACTTCGAGACCGAGCTCAGCAAGCCGAGCCGTGGCGAGAGCACACAGATGATGGAGCACGTGGTCCACGAGGCTGCCGAGGCAGCACGCGGGCTCAGCTTCTCCAAGGCTGTGAGCGGTCTGCGCGCCGTGCGCTGGAGCGGCGCAGCGTTGCTGGTGCTCGTCCTCGCAGCAGGCGCCACCGCCGCGCTGAAGGACGACGTCAGCCTGTGGGCCCGGCGCTCCCTGCTGCTCGAGGACATCGCCTGGCCGCGCGACACCCACATGGTCGCCGTCGACCTGCTGCCCGACGGCACGTACCGCCCGCACGATCCGTCGCAGCCCTACGAGGTGGCCATCGGCCGCTCGCTGACGCTCTACGCCCGAGCCGAGGGCAGCACGCCCGATGAAGCGCAGGTCCTCGACCACGTCACCGGACAGGAGCCGCTGGCTCGTCGCATGTTCGGAGTCCAGGGGCAGGAAAACATCTTCGCGTACGAGTTCCTGGACGTGCGGCGCCCGTTCTCCTTCGTCGTGCGCGGCGGAGACGACGACGACGACATTCCGCGCTACGGCGTCGAGATCACGATCCCCCCGCGCGTCCTCACGATCTCCAGCACGATCACGTATCCGGAGTACCTGGGACGTGAACCCGAGACGATCGAGGATGCATCGGTCACGGTGCCCGAGGGTTCGCAGGTCCGCGTGACCTTCAGCACGGATCTCGAGATCGCACAGGCGCAAGCCGTCCTGGGGGACGACGTGCTGCCCGCGCGAGCCGTCGAGGGCAGCGCAGGCCGGAGCTTCACGTTCGCCTACCGCGCGGAGCAGAGCCGCAGCGGGCGGCTCGTGCTCAAGACGCCGGATGGCAAGTCCAACGACGCCGCGGCGGACTCCTTCGAGGTGCGCGTGAAGACGGATGCGCCGCCGCGCCTGGACTGGATCTGGCCGCGCACCAGCATGGAGCTTGCACCCCAGGGGCGCCTTCCGCTCCTGGCCCGCGCCGCCGACGACCACGGCATCACCGAGCTCGCCGTCGAGGTGCGCATCAACGCCGAGGACCCGCGGCTGGTGCAGCTCGCTCCGTGGCGTGAGGACTCGTCCCGCCCCGACGACGGAGGCATCCCCACCGAGGTCACGGACGGTGCGTTCGGACGCAAGCGGGTCCTCGCGTACCTGCCCGTCGAGATCGCGACGCTGCGCAAGGCAGATGGCGAGCCCGTGGCGTCCCAGGACGACCTGGGCTTCCGCCTGCGCGCCAAGGACTCGCGCGGCCAGATCCGCGAGAGCGAGTGGGTCCGCGTCGATGTGGGTAGTGCGCCGGCTCTGGAGCGCAGCCTCGCAGCCCAGCGCTCGAATGTCCGGATGGCCGTACTCATCGTGAGTCGCGACCAAGAGGCGCACCGCGACGACGTCAAGGCGCTGCTCGAGGGCACGATCGGACGGGCGGAGCTGGACCTGCTCAAGACGGTGCGCTTCGCCCAGGGCAAGGTTGCGCAGGATGCCGACCGCGCGGTGCGGGAGCTGATCACGATCTTCAACGGCTTCGTCTACGACCGCCTGGGGTCGAAGAACGCCAACGCGAAGATCCTCGCACACCTTGATCGCCACCATCGTCGCACGTACGGCCTGCCGCCGGAGCGCAGCGAGGAGCCGCCCGTGCGCCCCGCCGGCGCGGCGGATGCGTGGGTCGGGGATCCGGTGTTCCCCTACGCGGTCTATGACGGCATCGTCGCGGCCTGGCGCGACAAGGTGATCTACGACAAGGGTCTGCTCGACAAGATGTGCGCCGTCATGGCAAACGCCGTGGACGTGGCAGCGCGCTTCGCTCCCGCCGCACACAAGGCCGCCGCCGCGGCCACGAAGGGTGACGCCGCCGCCATCCGGGGGCTTCTGGAGGCGCAGCAAGCGAACCATCAGGCCCTCGGTCGACTGCTCGAGTCGATGGAAGGCTGGCAGAGCCTGAGTGACCTGACGATTCACCTTCGCGGGATGATCGACAAGCAAGAGACGCTCATCAACGAGATCGAATCCGACCAGGCGAAGGAAGAGAGAGGGAGTTCCAAATGACGTACTCGCGGATCCACAGCGCGGGGCCCCACCGCCCGACGCCCAGCCGCAGCCGTGCTCTCTCGCGCGTAGCTCTCGTCGCATTGTGTGCACTCGCCTTCGCTGTCGGCGGACTCCGAGCAGCCGCTGACGACAAGCCGTCGGAGGATCCGCGCGGGCTCGACAAGTCGACGCAGGATCAACGCAAGAAGAAGCAGACGAACATCAAGGAGAGCATCCTCGACTTCGAGAAGAGCCTCCGCACACTCGCCAAGTCGATGAAGCGTCAGGGCTTCGAGCACGAAGCGGGTCTCTTGGAGAGCGCGCTCGACCACATCCAAACGTCGAACGTCAAGGTGCGGCTGGAAGCGGTGTTCGCCGCACTTGAGAAGCGCGGCGGAGGTGAGACCGCGATCGACTTGATGGTCGAGGTGCGCAACACGCTGCACAAGCTGCTTGCCATCCTGGAGGATCGCGACGGAGACTTCACGAAGCAGGAACTGGAGCGTCAGGTCGAGGCCGCGCGCGCGGCCGCCAAGCGCGCCGGCGAGCTGATCAACCGCCAGAAGGAGATCGAGCAGCAGCTCGACAAGGCCTCCAAGGATGCACGCTCCGAGGCAGCACGCGACGCCGCGGCCATGCAGCAGGCGGTTCAGGACATCCAGCGGGAGCAGGCCGCGCTGCAGGCGGCTCTGGACCGCGATGCCGCGGCTGCCCTGGACAAGCGCATCGAGAACCTTGCGGGGCTGCGCAGCGCGCAGGCGGAGGCTCTCGAGCGGACCGAGCAGGCCGCCCGCGACGCCAGCGCTGCGCGGCAGGCCGCCGCTGCGCAGGAGGCGGCTGCCCAGGCTGCGAGCAAGGCACGCGACCTCGCCGAGCGTGAGCGCGCCGCCGAGGCTGCGAGTCGCCGCGATGCGCTGAAGGCCCAGGCAGCGGATGCCGCGGGCAAGCTGGCACGGCTTGCGTCCCAGGTCCGCGACGGCGCCAAGGCGCGCGCCGCGGCCGAGGATGCGAAGGCTGCCGCCAAGGCGGCTGAAGAGGCCGCAGGAGCCACGGACGCCAAGAGCGCCCAGGCCCAGGCCCAAGCTGCGGCCGCGGCGGCCAAGGACCTTGCCGAGAAGCTGGCGGCCGACCGCAAGGGCGCCTCCTCGAAGTCGAGCGCCAAGGCTGGGGAGACCAAGGGTGGCAGCAAGTCGGGCGCTGCCAAGCAGGGCGGCGCGGCCGAGCAGCCCAGCGCCGGAACGACGACGTCCAAGAGCCCCGAGGCAGCCGACCTCGAGGCGGCTCTCGAGGCTCTCGCCAAGGCCTCCGACGCACTGGCCAAGGCGCAAGCCGCCGGGGACGAGAAGGCCGCCAGCGCGGCGCGCGGCGCGGTCAAGCAGCAGGCGGCCAAGGCGCGCGCAGCGGCCGAGCGCGCGCAGCAAGCCGCGGCGCGCGATGCCGCCACGAGCGAGCAAGCCGGAGAGCTGAGCAAGCAGCTTGGCGCGCAGATGCAGCGCCTTGCGCAGGAGGCAGCGGCTGCCGCGGCA
>JAHEIK010000009.1 GCA_024639415.1 Planctomycetota bacterium | reverse complement strand
TCCGCAGCACCCGCCACCGCGCGCCGATGCAGCGCGGTCAGGCGCTCGTCCAGATCCCCCGCCGCAGCCGTCGCAGCAAGATGCACCATCCACGGCGGGACCGCCGCATGACGTCGCGCGGCGTCCTGGAACGCCGCCGTAGCGAGCGCGCGCAGCAGCACACGGTCTGCTTGGAGTACGCCGCTGATGAGCGGCTCGGCGTTCACGTGGACGACGGCGCGACGCTTGCCCTCGACGATCTCGGCGCGGATCTCGTGGGGTACCCGCTCATCCCCGAAGGGACGGAGCAGGACACGCGGTTCCTCGCCCTGCTCGAAGCCGAGCCCCGTGACCACGTCGAGGCGCTCGAAGGCCCCGCCGACGCTCTGCGGCCATGTCTCGACGAAGGCCGCCCAGCGCGGATCGTCGGCGTACGTCCCAGCCTCGACGTCGCCGGCCACCGTGGGCAGGCGCGCCGCAGGCTGCAGGGTCACCTGACACGCCGCGAGCAGCGGGAGCAGCATGAGGAGCAGGCCGGGGCGCAGAGCCGGAAGCATCGGGGAACAGGACCTCGCCGAACGAGCCGGATCCGGGTGATCAGGCACGCTGCGAAGGTCTCACGAGGCGTTCATCGTGGGGTCACGGAGCCCGAGAGCAGGCGCGCCGCTGCGGCCGGATCGTCCGCGTCGCGCAGGGCCCGGATCACCGCTACGCCACAGGCCCCCGCCGCGCGGGCGCGATCGGCGCTGGGGCCATCGATTCCGCCGAGCGCGACCACGGGCAGATCCACCTGCGCCGCGAGCTTCTCGAAGAGTGCCGTGCCGAGCGGTCCGCCCTTGGCGGGCACACCGAACAACGGCGAAAGGACCACGTAGTCAGCCCCACCCCGCTGGGCCTTGAAGAGCTCCGACTCCGTGTGACAGCTCACGCCGATCCACCCGGGGAACCACGGCCGTACCTTGCGCGCAGGCGGCGAGCGGAAGCCAAGCTGGACCCCGGTGGCTCCGACGGACAAGGCCACGTCCGCGCGGTCGCCCACGATCAACGCAGCGTCACGCTCGCGGGTACGCCACACGAGGTCACGCGCGGTCCTGTACAGCTCGGAGCCCGTCGCGTCCGGCGCGCGCAGCCAGACGCTCGTTGCGCCGGCCTCGAGCACGGCGTCCAGACGTCGCCAGTCCCGCGCCGCCTCGCGGTCCACGATGTAGACCAGACGAAGCGCCTCGACTGCTTGCGGCTGCACGTCACTCATCGCTCTGCGTTCGCCTCGTCCTACACGTCTTCGAAGAGGATCGGCTCGAGCCCACGCACGAGTCCCGTGCGACCGGGCATGGCACGCACGGCCGCGACCACGCCACCGAGGTAACAGTCCCGCGCGAGCGCGTGGTGGGAGAGCGTCAGCGTCTCCGCCTCGCCGGCGAAGGCGACATCCTGCATCGCCTGGATGCCCGGCAGCCGTCTACTGTGCACGCGCACACCGTCGACGTCCTGGCCACGCGCCACGTCCGAGGTGGCAGGCGCCGGCGCAGCGCCGGCGGCTGCCAAGCGCTCCGCCGTGCGCAGGGCAGTGCCGGAAGGAGCGTCGACCTTGCCCTCGTGGTGCGTCTCGATGATCTCGACGCGCGGGAAGTACTTGACTGCCTCTTCGGAGAACTTCTGCAGCAGGATCATGCCCAGCGAGAAGTTCGGTGCCACGAGGAGGCCGCGGCCGGCAGCGCGCGCCTCGTTGTCCAGATCGTCGAGATCCTGTGCGCTGAAGCCGGTCGTGCCGATCACACCCTGCACGCCCGCGGCCAGGATGGTGCGTGCGTTGGGCATCGCCGCCGCCGGCACCGTGAAGTCGACGACCACGTCGGCCGAGGTCGTGGCGATCAGCCCCGCCAGGTCGTCGCCCTCGTCCGCTTCGCCGACCACCGCCAGGCCGTCGGTTGTGCGCAGGCCCGGCAGCAGCGCCCGGCCCATGCGTCCCTTGGAGCCCGCGAACACGATCCGGATGTCGCTCATGCGTCCCCCTGCTCTGCGAACGCCCGCACGGCGGTCACCTGGCCGCTCGTCTCGATCGAGCCGGGACGCAGTCGCCGGACCTCCTCGACGGCTTCCTCCGGCGCCAGTCCCTCGCTCACGAGCCAGGCCGCGAGGACCGTGCCCGTGCGTCCCAAGCCGGCGAAGCAGTGCACGACGACCGCGCGCCCCGCCTGCACCTGCTCGGAAATCCAGCCGACGGCCCGGCCCAGGTCCTCCATGGACGGGGTGCCGAAATCCACCAGCGGCACGTGCAGCGCCTCGAGACCGGCAGCGCCGGGGTCGCCGGCAGGCTTCTGCTCCGTCAGGCTCAAGACGGCCCCTACGCCCTCTTCACGCAGCGCAAGCCACGAACTGTCGTAGGGCAGACCCATCCCCGCGACCCGCCCGGCACGTACCCAGCTGAAGTTCACGAGCATGCTCTCTCCCGCGCCGCCCCGGGGCGCCGCATGATCCTACGCGACGGGCCCGGAACCGCATCCGTTGCAGCGCGGGCCTCGCCTACGTAGCTTGCACGCGTGAACGGAGAGTTCCTCACCCTGATCGCGATCCTGATCGTCCTCGCCGGGGCGATCGTTCCGGCCATCTCGCTGGACGTTGTGGCCGTCCTGAGCCTGGCGGTCCTGGTCCTGGGGGGCGTCTTGAGCCCGGAGCAGGCCGTCGAGGGCTTCGGCAGCACCACGGTCCTGGTGGTCGGCTGCATGTTCATCCTCGCCGAGGCCCTCCAGCGCACAGGGGCGGCCCAGGGCATCGGAACGCTCGTGGAGCGCGCGGCCGCCGGGGGCCCGCGCATCCTCATGCTGGCGCTCCTCCCGGTGGTGATGCTGCTCAGCGGCGTCATGAACAACACGGGCGTCGTCGTGCTGCTCCTGCCGCTGCTCATCGCCGCGGGCCAGGAGGTCAACGTCAGCCCCTCGCGCCTCCTGCTGCCGCTCTCCTACGCCTCGATCACGGGCGGCACGCTCACCCTGGTGGGGACGACCACGACGCTCCTTGTCGACGGCATCGTGCGCCAGACGCATCTGCCCGGTCAGAAGGACGTCTTTTACGAGGGCTTCGGCTTCCTCGAGATCCTGCCGATGGGCGCGGTGTTCTGCGTGGTCGCGCTGCTGTATCTGGTGTTCGTCGGCTACAAGCTGCTGCCCAACCGCACGGGCCTCGTGATGCCGCTCAGCGCGAAGGCCACGCGCCAGTACATGACCGAGATCGTCATCACGCAGAACAGCAAGCTGGTCGGCAGGCACCTCTCGGAGTTCCCCAAGCTCTCGAAGAAGATCCGCTTCCTGCAGCTCGTGCGCGGCGAGGAGACGACCTGGCCGCCCTTCCACAAGCAACCTCTCGAAGCCGACGACCTGCTCGTCGTGAAGGGCTCGCCCGAGGAGATCGTCAAGCTGCTCCAGCAGCCGGGCCTCGAGGGCCCGGAAGATCCCGAGGGCGGCGGGCGTGTCGTCGAAGTCGACCTGGCGTTGGCCGAGGTGATGGTCGCGCCCAAATCGCGACTCGATCATCAGACGGTGACCGACGCACGCATCCGTGACCGCTTCGGCGTCGTCGTGCTGGCCGTGATGCGCAGCGGCGAGCACGTCCGTGAACAGTTGGGTTCCCTGCGCCTGCGGATCGGAGACATCCTGCTGGTGCAGGGCGCGCCCGAGGACATCGATCGCCTTGCGCGCAACGAGCGCGACCTCGTCCTGCTCGGCGGGACGCCACCTCCGGCCCGCCGCGCGAAGAAGGCGCCACTCGCTGTGGGCTTCGTCGCAGGAGCACTCCTGCTGGCGGCCCTGGGCGTCATCCCGCTGCTCGTCGGTGTGCTGCTGGCCGCCGTGCTGCTGGTCGCCGGCGGCTGCCTCACGAGCAACCGCGCCTACCGCTCGATCGACCTGCGCATCCTCGTGGTGCTGGGCTGCATGCTGGGCGTGGGCATGGCGGCCAAGGAGACGGGGCTGGCGTCACGCGTCGCCGACTTCATGGTTTCGTACGGCCACCGGGTGGAGGGCTTCGCGGGGCCGTCGTGGGAGCACTACGGCGTGCTCGCCATGATCTACCTGACGACCGCCCTGCTCACCGAGTTGGTGACCAACGCCGGCACGGCCGCGATCATGGTGCCCATCGCGCTCGAGACCGCCGAGAAGGCCGAGGTCTCGCACCGGCCGTTCGTCTTTGCGGTCGCGCTGGCCGCGTCGTGCTCCTTCCTGACCCCGGTCGGCTACCAGACGAACCTGCTCGTCTACGGTCCGGGTGGCTACCGCCTGCAGGACTACCTCCGCGTCGGCTCTCCGCTCGCGCTCCTGCTCTGGATCGTGGCCACCTTCCTGCTCCCCATCGTGTACCCGTTCTAGGTGTCCGGTCCCCGCATGGATGTCGTGTCCCGCAGCGCACGCCCGCTCTGGCTCGGCCTGATCGTGCTCGCCCTGCTGCTGGGGCTGTGCGTGCGGAGCATGCGCAAGGCTGAGGACTACGGTGGCTACGTACTGGTGGGAGAGACCATCCTCGCGGGCGGAGCCCCCTACGCCGACACGCCACCACGCATCAACACGTGGCCACCGCTCTTCGGTCTGGTGTGTGTGCCGCTGGCGCTCCTCGACCGCGTCTCGCCCTACCTGGGGCGCGGCGTGTGGCTCTTGCTGGGCCTCGCCGCACTGCTGCTGGTGCTGCAGCAGGTCACACGACTCGTGCACGGGCGCGCGCTCGTCCTGGATCCGCGCAAGCGTCCGGGCATCGCGCTCGGCTCGGTTCCTGTCCTCGTTCCGCTCGCGCTGGCCAGCACGGCGGTCATCGGCAACTTCCTGCACCTGCAGATCAACGTGCTGATCCTGGCGCTCCTGCTGGGTGCCTTGATGCTCCAGGCCCGGGGTCGGGAGGCCGCCGGCGGCGCCTGCCTGGGCGTGGCGATCGCACTCCGCGTGGCACCGCTCGTCTTCGTGCCGTACCTGCTCTGGCGACGGCGCTCAAGGACGGCCCTCGCGGCCCTTGGCACGGCGCTGGTGCTCTCCTGCCTGCCGGCGCTCGTCTTCGGCTGGGAGGGCTTCACGGAGCAACTGGGCACGTGGCGTGCGCGCGCCGCCGAGCTCGACACCTGGGGCGTCGACTACATGAACCAGTCCCTCGCCGCCATGTGGGAGCGCTTCGCAGGCTACGGCCTTGCACCATTTGCATCCGAGCCGCTGCGTGACGTCGCTCGCTCGGGCCACACGCTGCCGATCGTGCTCACGTGGGCCACCCTGGGTCTGCTGGCGGCCGTGGCCCTGTGGCGCTTCCGCGGTGCGCTGCGTCCGGGCGGGCGCGTAGAGCTGCTGGAGTGGAGCGTCGTCCTGATCGTCGGGGCGATCGGCGGCCCCGTGACGTGGAAGGCGTACTTCGTCGTGCTGCTGCTGCCCCTCTCGCTGCTCTGGGCACTGCAGCGCGATGCGGAATGCTCTCGGCGCGTGCGCCGTCTTGCGCTTGGCTGCCTCGGCGTCGGCGCACTCTTCCTGATGCTGCCCACGCGCGACCTCGTCGGCAAGCACCTCGCGCGCGGCTTGGAGCAGGCATCCGTGTTCACGGTCGGGGCGCTGCTGCTGATCGCGGGACTGTTCCTGCTGCACGCCTGGGTGCGCGCGGAACCGGAGCCTCTCCGCTAGCGCAGCATCCGGTCGAGTTCCGCGACGTTGCGCCGTGCGAAGTTGTTCACCCGGCTGTCTTTGTCGCGCTGGAGCGGGTCGATCAGCGCACGCACGCGTCGCCACAGCGGCGGATCGTTCGCCGGCTTGACGCCGTCCCAGATCGACGTGGCCCACGTCGAGCACGCGATGGCGCGCAGCGCGGCAAGCCGGACTTGGGCATCGTCGTCTTGCAGGAACGGCGCCAGATCGTCGATGGCGAAGGCGGAACGGCCGTGGAACGCACCCAGCATGTGGACGACGGGCAGTCGCCGCGCGTCATCGCCGGAGCGCAGCTCTGTGAGGATCGCCGCCTCGGCGGGCTTGCCGATCTCGATGAGGATGCCGGCGGCCGAGCCCGGCGTGAGGACATCCTCACGCAGCAGGCGCAGGATCCCCGGGATCCCCGGAGCGCCCAGCACTCCGAGCTTCCCGATGGTTGCCGCGGCGAGCGTCTGCAGCTCGTAGTCGTCGATCTCGAGCATGCCGATGACCCGCTCGCGCAACGGCTCGGCCTTGGGCCCCAGCACCGCGACCCCGTGCAGCGCCGCATAGCGCTCGTCCTCGTCGCCGTGATCCATGGCGTCCTGCAGGTACGGCAGAGCAGCCAGCCCGAACTGCCCGCTGGACACGGCCGCCGCCCTTGCGGCGTCGCCGCGCAGGGCCTCCCGCAAGGCGGGCAGCACCTTCTCCGGCTGCGCCCCGAGGTCACCGAGGATGCCCGCGGCGCGGTTCGCGATGCGCTCGTCGGAGTCATCCAGGGCTTCGATCACCACGTCAAGGGCGGGAGCCGCACGCCCTTCCATCTGTTCCAGTGCCATCAGGATCGCGTTCCGCACGACGAACGACTCGCCGCGCAGCGCCTTCGTCAAGGTCGGCAGCAGGACCTCGAAGTCCCCCTCCAGCTTGAACAGGAGTTGCACGGCGGCCAGTTGCGCGTCCTCGTTGCTGTCGTCCTCGATGAGGCGTCCCAGCCGGGGCAGGATGCTGCGAATCACATCGGCGGGTGCGCTGTGCAGACCACCGAGCCCGTTGTAGAGCAGCTTGGGATCGTCGAGCATCGCGAGGATGTGCGCGACGCCCTTCGGGCCCATGCGAGCGAGCCCTGCTTCCGGGCCGTAGTAGAGCGCGCCTGCCGACGGCTTGATCTGATCAAGCAGATAGGCAGCCACGTCCTCGTCGTACGGGATGCCCCCGGACACGATGCTCATCGCGACGCGCCGCACGCGGTCGTCCTCATCCTCGAGGAAGGGGAGCATCGGCGGGTACGCGACGTTCTCGAAGCCGAAGCGCTTCAAGCCGCCGTAGAAGATCAGCCCCCAGATCCGCAGGACTCCGTCGGGAGAGCGCAGCAAGGGCTCGGTGTGCTGCAGCACCCGGGGACCGACGCGAAGCAGCACGGCGTAGGCGCGCTTCGCACGAACGCTGTCCCCGCTCCGAAGCCAAACGATCATGAGGCGCACGAGGTCCTCGTCGAACGGCAGACGCTCGGCTGCGGCGGCGTTCTCGTACGCGGCGTCGCGCTCCTCGGAGTCCTCGCTGCGTAGGCCTCGCAAAAGTTCGCGCGCGTCGATCTCGCGCACGCCTTCCGGCCGGTCCTGCTTCTGTGCGCCCTTGGCGATCAGCCCGGGCTGCTCGCCACCCGCCCCGTCCACCTGGTCCTGCAGGTCCAGTGGCCTGATCACGATGTAGGTGCGGGCCACCTGCCAGCCCACCGCGGCGACTGCGGCCAGGAGGACGAGAGCGATGACCGCGCGCCGCATGCAGATTCCCCCCAGATCGGTCCCTGCCCCAAGCCGCCGGCTGCCCAGGCGCTCTACAGTCTAGAAGCGATAGGGAATCCTGCGCGTGCGCCACAGGCCAAGGCCGAGATGCCACAGCAGCACTGCCGCCGACAGGCCCAGGCAGAGCCCCAGACCCCAGCGCGGCGCCACCAGCACGACCATCAGCAGAGCGAGCGCGGCCAGGACGCCGTAGCGCAGCGCCACGCCGGCGTGCGTCCAGCCGATGCGCGTCAGGCGTTGGTAGAGGTGCTGGTTGTGCGCACGCCAGAGCGGCACGCCGTGGCGCCACTTCGACCAGAGGCCCAGCGCGACGTCGACGACACCCGGCAGTAGCGGCGCGCTGGCGACGGGCCAGGGGACCGCCATCGTCTCGCCCGGCAGCGTCATGGCGGCGGAAGCGAACAGGAAGCCCAGCATGTGCGTTGCGCCATCGCCGGGGAAGGCGCGCGCCGGACGCACGTTCCAGAAGCCGAAGCCTACGATCGCGGCGGCCGCGAGCAGGAACAGCATGCCCTCGCCGGGTCCTGCTCCCCCACCCGCGGCCGCGCCCAGCACGATGACCGCCACGGCAGAGGTGATAAGGTCGATCCCATCGACGAAGTTGACCAGCATCACGACGGCCACGAACCAGAGCCAGGTCATGAAGGGCGTCAAGGCGCCGAACTCGATCCCACCGAACGGCCCGAGCCCCGTGCCGTCCCAGCGCAGCCCGAGGGCCACGGCCAGGGCCGCGGCCGCAGCCTGGAGCGCGAACTTCACGCGGGGCCGGAGGCCGCGCAGGTCGTCGGCCAGGCCGATGGCGAAGTAGAGCGCAGCCGGCACGAGGTACGGCACCCATGCCCCCGTGGCGTCCAAGGCCGGATGCCCTCGCACGATCAGCAGCGCGATGCCACCAGCCAGCCCGATCGCGATCGCGATGCCTCCGACGCGCGGCACCGGCTGCACGTGGGTCGACCGCGCCTCCGGCACGTCGAGCAGCCCCAGCCCGCCTGCGGCGCGGGCCAGCGGCGGCACCGCGAGCCAGGCGATCAGCATGGCCGGAATGGTGTCGAGCAACAGGGTCATGGGCTCCTGACGATTCCTCCGCAAGGTGGAAGCCGTCCCGCCCCGTATTCTTCCCGGCAACCCTGGAGGTGCCGAGAGGCAAGCAGCATGAGCGCGACCGCGGAAGGCTACCGGCAGTCCGGCTACGTCGTCGAGGGCGGCCGGCGGGATCGTGGTCGCCTGCGTGCGCTCTGGCAGCGGCGCGGTCTGCTCTGGAGCTTCACCCTGCGCGAACTCCAGGTGCGCTACCGTCAGGCCGCGCTGGGGTTCGCCTGGGCGCTCCTGCAGCCCGCGGCCCTCACGCTCATCACGACCCTCGTCTTCCACACGTTCCTGCGGATCGACGTAGGCGGCTTCCCGTATCCCGTCTTCGTGTTCACGGGTTTGGTGGCCTGGACGTTCTTCCACACGGCGGTCTCGGGCGCCGTGCCGACGCTGGTCAACAATGCCGGTCTCGTGCGCAAGATCTGGTTTCCGCGCGAAGCCCTGCCGCTCGCCACCGTGCTGGCCGTCGGGCTGGACCTGCTGGCGGCGCTCGTCTGCTGGTTGGTCGTCCTGCTCGCCTTCGACGTGCCGCTCACGCTGCACCTGCTCTGGACCGTGCCCCTGCTCGCCATCCTCGTCGCCTTCACGACCGCGTGCGCGCTGCTGGGCGCCGCGATCAACGTGCGGTTTCGCGATGTGAAGCATGCGCTGCCCCTCGTGCTGCAGGTGTTCTTCTTCGCGACGCCGATCGTCTACCCGTTCACCCTCGTGCCGGAGGCCTGGCGCCACGTCGCCGCCCTCAACCCGCTGACGGCCGTCGTGGCAGGCCTGCGCGCCGCCTCGCTGCACGGCCAAGCGCCGGATCTGGCCGTCACCGCCATCGGCGCTGCTGTAGCCGCCGTGCTGCTCGTACTGAGCTACGCCTCCTTCACACGCGCCGACCGGCGCTTTGCGGACATCGTCTGATGGCGAACGCGGCCATCGCCGTGCAGGACTGCTCGAAGCGCTACCAGCGCGGGGCAGCCGCCTACGGCAGCCTGCGTGACACGCTGACCCGTCTGGTGCGCGGCGGACGCGTGCCGGGCGAGCCGGTACAGGCCCTGGACGAGGTCAGCTTGGCCGTCGAGCAGGGCGAGATCGTCGGCGTCGTCGGCGACAACGGTGCGGGCAAGAGCACGCTGCTGAAGGTCGTCGCGCGCATCACGCCGCCCGACAGCGGTCGCGTGGTCGTCCGGGGCCGACTGTCTTCCCTGATCGAGATCGGCGCGGGCTTCCATCCCGAGCTCACCGGCCGCGAGAACGTGCTGCTGCACGGCTCCATCCTCGGCCTGACCCGGCGGGACCTGCGGGCCAGCCTGGGCGCCATCACGGACTTCGCGGGCCTCGACGGCGCCATCGACACGCCGGTCAAGTACTTCAGCACCGGCATGTACGCGCGGCTGGGCTTCGCCGTCGCCGTCCACGCCGATCCGCGGGTCCTGCTCGTCGACGAGGTGCTCTCGGTCGGCGACCTGGGCTTCCGCGAAGCCTGCTACGAGCGCATCCGTGCGCTGCAGGCGGGCGGCACGGCCATCCTGTTCGTCAGCCACGATCTACCGGCCGTCGCTGCCCTCTGCGACCGTGCGCTGCGCCTCGCAGCCGGGCGGGTCGTGGACCAGGGCGCGCCCGAGGCCGTCGTCGCCGCCTACAGGGCCGCAGGCGAAGCCGAATCCCGCTGAAACCTGCCGCCTGCGAACGGGTATCATCCCCTAGCTGCTTGGCACTGGGAAGGAGACCGCATGCCCAGTCTTCTCGAGGGCAAGGCTGCCGTAGGGCACCTGCTCCGTCGCGCCGGATTCGGACCGTCTGCCTCCACCTGGTCGAGCTGGGCCCAGCTCGACTACGACAGCGCCGTGGACCGCGCACTCAGCGAACTCGACGAGCCGCTGCCGCCCGACCCGGAGGGCTGGATCAGTGAGGATCCCACCGTCGACGGCAAGGTGTGGGTGCCCGGCGCGATCCAGCAGCTCTGGCGGCAACGCATGGTGCAGGCGCCGTGCGGACTGGCTGAGAAGCTGGCCTTCTTCTGGCACGGCCACTTCGCCACCGACGCGCGGAAGCACGCCAACTTCCGGATCGCATGGGACCAGTACAAGCTGTTCCGCACGAAGGGCGCCGGCAGCTTCCGTGACCTCGTGCTGGGCGTCAGCCGGGATGTCGCGATGGTGCGCTTCCTGGACGGCAACGCCAACCGTGCCGGCCACGGCAACGCCAACGAGAACTACGCGCGCGAACTCCAGGAACTCTTCACGCTCGGCATCGGCAACTACACCGAGAAGGACATTCGGGAGATCGGCCGAGCGTTTACGGGCTGGGGCAGCCGCGGCCCGCGTTTCGTGTTCAAGAAGCACTTCCACGATGAAGGCCAGAAGACCGTCCACGGCAAGACCGGCAACTTCGGCGGCGAAGACGTCGTCGACATCCTCGTCGACCTGCCGGCGTGTTCGCGCTTCATCGCGGGCAAGCTGCTGCGCTTCTTCTCGCATCCCGAGCCTTCGGAGGCGGAGATCGAAGACCTGGCCAAGGTGTTCCGTGCCAACAAGCTCGACATCAAGAGCACGCTGGCGAGCATGTTCCGCTCCGAGACGTTCCGAGCGCGCGCGCACCACCGCGCGCTCGTGACCAGCCCGATCGAGTTCGTCGTGGGCGCCACGCGCGCCGTGGGCTTGCCCGACGTCCCCTCGAATGTGGCCAGCACCAGCGTGCGCATGGGCCAGATCCTGTTCAACCCGCCGTCGGTCAAGGGCTGGACCTCAGGCAAGGGCTGGCTCGGCAGCGCCGCCATCGTGGAGCGGCTGCGAGCCGCCCAGCTGATACGCAGTGCCGTCGCGGACGGCCTGGGGCTGTCGCCGAAGAGTGAGCGCTACAAGCCGGCGCTCGCCGAAGCAGCCGACCGCCTGCTGGAGGTCGCACTCCAGGGACAGGTACCCGGCGACCTCGCGGCCGCCTTGCAGTCCGCCAAGGAGCACGACCGCATCGCCATCATCCTCGGCAGCCCCGAGTTCCAGCTGGCCTGAGCCACGGAAGCAGAAGGAGACCCGCCATGTTCGTGAATCGCCGACAGTTCCTCGGCGGCGCGGTTGCCGTCGGCTCCGTGCTCGCCTTGCCGCGCCTGGCACTGGGCGACGAGACCAACCGGGCCACGCCCAAGCGCACCGTCGTCCTGCTGCATCTCAACGGCGGCAACGATGGACTCAACACGGTCATCCCGTGGAAGAACCCGCGCTACCGCACGCTGCGCCCGAGTCTCGCCATCGCATCGAACCAGGTGCGCAAGATCAGCAACGACCTGGGGCTGCATCCGGCGCTGCAGGGCTTCGAGGCCCTCTTCAAGCGCGACCGGCTGGCGATCATCAACGGCGTGGGCTACCCCAAGCCCAGCTACAGCCACTTCCGTTCGACTGAGGTCTGGTTCACCGCGCAGCCGGAGAAGTCACCGACCTATGGCTGGATCGGGCGCGCGCTGGATCGCAATCCGACGAAGGCGCCGCTGCGCGCGGTGGCCATCCAGAAGGAGCAGCCGCTGAGCATGGTCGCCGAGCGCCCGGGCGCCGTCACCATGACGGAGTTCGGCCAGTTCCGGGTGCCCGGGGGCATGGAGGCCGCGGCCGATCTCTACCGCAGCTACGAGAAGCTGGACGGCAAGCGCGGCGAGGTCGGCGTCGCCGGCGCGCAAGCGCTGAAGGTCGCCCGGCGCATCGCCAAGCTAAAGCCCGCCGGCGGACGCTTCTACAGCCGCATCGGCACGGACCTGCGCAAGGTGCTGGCGCTGCTCAAGGCCGACCTGGGGTTGGAGGTGATCCAGCTCCAGATGGGCGGCTACGACACGCACAACAACCAGAGCGCATCGCACCAGCGGCTGCTGGCGGAGCTTGGCAACAACCTAAACCAGTTCCAGGCTGAGATCGACAAGGCGGGCCTGGGCAAGCGCGTCGTCACGCTCGTCATGAGCGAGTTCGGACGCCGCGCGAAGGAGAACCTCTCCGGCGGCACGGACCACGGCTCCGCCGGCCCCGCGTTCGTCCTCGGTGCCGGCATCCAGCCGGGCTTCCACGGGGCCTACCCGTCGCTGGACGACCTCGACCGGGACAACTTCAAGTTCACGACGGACTTCCGTCGCATCTACGCCGCCCTCCTCGGTGGCGCGTTCCGCATGGACCCGAAGCCGATTCTCGGTGACTTCAAGCCGCTGGAGCTGTTCGCATGACCGCCACGCACCTGCGTTCCCTCGCCCTCGCCGGTCTCCTGCTGCTTGCGGCATCCGCCGGAGCCGTCGCCGACGAGGCACCGACCACCTTCGTCAGGGCGCCCATCCTGGCGCCCGGCACGAGTGACCTGCTCCCGTTCAGCGATCTCGAGCAACAGGCCTTCAACAAGGAGCACGGCGTCCTCGTCTACAGGATCAAGTCCCTGGACGGCAAGGCGGCACAGCTGGCGCGGCAGGCCGCCAAGAAGGGCACCGCCGCAGCGCAGCGCCGCAAGCTGCTGGACGAAGCGCGCAGGCTCCGCATCCAGACGACGGCGCTGAGGCTGCGCCTCACCGAGGCGCTGCAGTGCGCCGGTGTGGACGGCGTGCTCATCGCCTACATGAATCACGCACCGCGGGGCGCGGGACGCCTCGAGCGCTACTCGCACGGCCTCGTCCTGCTGCTCGACGATCTCGCGCCCGACCAGCGCGCGCTGTTCGACCGCATCGTCCCGCAAGTGGATGCCGCCTACGCCGCACTGACGGCGCAGAAGGAGCGCACCCTGCTTGCGCTGAAGCAGACCAAGCTCGACAAGCCCGAAGCGCGCGCCGTCGGGCAGACGTTCGACCGCCAGCTGCGCCTGATCGATCAGCGCTTCTGGATGCTGGTGGACTTCACGCTGGATCGCGACCAGCGCGCCGCGCTGTGGAAGCACCTGCCCACGCGCATGAAGCGCAAGTCGCAGGCCGTCGAGCACCTCTACCAGCTGCCGGGTCTCACACCGTCCCAGGGGGCGCGCCTCAAGGCCGCATTCACGGAGATGGAGCAGGAGGCCTCGCCCGACCAGGCGACGGTCAAGCGCATCCAGATGCAGAGCCGCAACAAGAAGCTCACCGGCAAGCAGCGCCAAGCGCTGAACAAGGAGCGCAGCGAGGCCTACAAGCGACTGAACGACCTACGGCGCTACACGAACGAGACGACCCGCGCGATCCTCTCGAAGGAGCAGTGGCAGGAGTACCTGGCCATCCCGCCGCGCCTCTCCACGAACGAGCGCAGCGGGAGCTACAAGCGGGTGCTGGAGGGCTTCAAGCCGAGCGCCGCGCAGACCAAGAAGATGCACGCGCTGCAAAAGACGGCGCGGGACGAGCGCCGCGCGATGCAGAAGCGCATGGCCGAGATCCGCCGCGAGGGCGCGGACTACGGCCCGGACTCGCCCGAGATGATGGGCATGCAGATGATGATGAACGGCGCGAAGGCCGAGGGCGCCTCCACAGGTCGCAAGTACCTGGGCGCCATGTTCCTCGACGTGATGACCCCCGAGCAGGTCACGCGCTGGGTCATGGGCCACTGGGGCTACAAGCGCTAGCGCACCGAGTCAGGAGTTCCTTTCCATTGTCACTTGCGGCGACCTGGACTGAGGGCGGTCAGGCCGCTTCGTCGTCCTCGAGTGGCAGACCACGACACGTCCTCCGCATCGGCCTTCCGCTCCCCATCCAGCCCGCCGAGGGCGTCCGAAGGGGGCTCGTCCCGCGTGCGGACGGGTCAAGAGCGTCGAAGGGACGGCGCGTATGAACGGCGACTGCTGCGAACAGAGAAGGAGATCGGCATGCTGAAGCACGTAGCCCTGGGAGTCGCCTGTCTGCTCCTCCTGGCACCCGTGGCCGCCTCCGACGAGGCGGCGCCCCCCACCCTCGAGGTGCGCAACTTCGAGCTGTTGCCGCTCAACAAGCTCGAGCGCGGAGAGTTGGCGCGCGACCATCCCGAGCTGGTCCAGCGCGTGACGATCCTCGCCGGTCGCGTCACCAAGCTGCGCGGGCACCTGCGCGGACGCAAGGATCCGAACGACGACGGAGGCCGGCGCATCGCCGCGCAGATCAAGCAGGTCGAGGCCGAACTCGCCCCGCTCATCGCACAGACGGTCGACGCGTCGCGCTCGGCGGGCATCGACGACCGCCTCCTGGCACACGTGGCCGCGGCTCCGGGGGGCCCCCACCGCGTCGCGCGCTACGCCATGGGGCTCGTGCTCTACGTCGAAGGCTTGCCGGATGAGCCGCGCAAGCTGTTCGAGCGGCTCCTGCAGCGCGTGGACGGCGCCCTGATCGCGCTCGCTGCGCAGAAGCAGCGGCTCGAGGTCGTCGCGCAGCGCTCCAAGCTGGGGCAGGCCGAGCGCGAGGCCTTGGCGTCAGCCCATGCCCAGCAGGTGCACGAGATCGAGAAGCGCTGGTGGCGCTTGGTCGACTACGTCGTGCCCCAAGCGCAGCGTGCGGCGATCCACCGCGTGCTGCCGACCGCCTACCAGCAACCCGAGTCGATCATCCAGCACATCTACGGGCTGCCGGGCATCACGCCCGCCCAGGGCGCACGCATCGGCGCGCTACTGAAGGAGATCGAGTCGGAGGCTTCGCCGGATAGCGCGGCCGTGAAGCGCCTGCAGCGCGAGGCCGCCGATCCGAAGACCCCCGGCCTGCGCAAGGCGGCGATCCAGGAAGAGGCCAAGGCGGCGACCCACCGCCTGCTCGAGCTGCAGCGCTGGGCCGTATCGCAGTCCAAGCGCATCCTCGACGCCAAGCAGTGGGAGGCCTTGGAGGCGATTCCGCCGCGCGTGAGCTTCCAGGACCGTCAGGCAACCTCGGTGGACCTCCTCGAGGGGGTCGATCTGCTCCCGGCCCAGCGCAGCCGCCTGGATGCCATGCGAGAGGAGCTCAGCGACTACCGCAAGGCGTATCAGGAGCGACGCCTCAAGACGGCGGCGAGGGCGGCCCTGCTGGGCCCGGACAGTCCGGAGCTGCCCGGCATGCAGATGGAGATGGCAGGGATCCAGGCCGCGGGCAACGTCGTTCAGCGCCGCTTCAACGGACGCGTCCTGCGCGAGCTCCTCACGCCCGAGCAGGTCGAGGCCTGGGTCCTCGCGCCTCCCGCGCAGCGCTGAGTTCACGCTGCCCAGGGGGTTGTCGGCGTGCTATCACGCCCACATGGACCCTGAGCTCCGCCGCTTCGTGATCGTCGGCGCCGGCTTCGCCGGTGCCGCGACCGCGTGGCATCTGCGCCGGGCCGGCGTCCGAGGTGTCCTCGTGCTCGAGCGCGAGGCGCTGCCCGACGTCCACGCCTCCGGCCGCAACGCCGCCATGCTGCGCGAGACGATGGAGGAGCCTGAGCTGCAGGATCTCGCGCACGAGAGCGCGCGGGCCCTGCGCACGGGAGGGCTCGCCGCCGTCCGGCCGACGGGCGGTCTGGTCATCGGCTGGGGCCAGGAGGACGTAGCGGAGCACGTCCCGCCCGCCCATGGCAAGGCGCTCTTCGCACCGGGGGACGGCATCGTCGACGTGGCGGCCCTGCAGCAGGGCTACCTGCGAGGCACCGAGGTGCGTTACGGCTGCGAGGTGCTGAGTTTCCACGCCCGCGAGGACGGCGTATGCATCGAGACGTCGGACGGGGTGATCGAAGCCGAGGTCCTCGTGAACGCCACGGGTGCGTGGGCCGGCACGTTCGCCGACCTGCCTCTGACACCGCGCAATCGCACGCTCTACGTCTCGGCGCCGGATCCCGCGATCGATCCGGACTGGCCGTTCGTCTGGGACGTCGAGAACGGCTACTACCTACGGCCTGAGTCCGGCGGCTGGCTGCTCTGTGGCTGCGACGAGGTCGACGCCGAGCCTGGCGACTACACCGAAGACGGGGCCGTACTCCCCGACTTGGCAGCCAAGCTCCGTGCTCATCAGCCGGGTATCGGCGACGTGCGGGTCGTGCGTGGCTGGGTCGGCCAGCGTACGTTCGCCCCCGACCGCTTGCCTGTCATCGGCTTCGACGCGCGGAGCCCGCGACTGTTCCACGTCGCGGCTCTCGGCGGGCACGGCGTCACGCTCTCCTGGGCCGTCGGCCGGCTCGCAGCCGACCTGCTACTCGGTACGGGTCCGGCCCTGCCGTGCGTCGCCCCTGCGCGCTTGGCTCAGACACCCGTCGGCGAATCGGGTCGAGCGCCCTAGCGTTCCTTCAGCTTGGCGCGCAAGCGCGCGACCTCGCGCTTGGTGTTCTCTGCGAATGGGTCCAGTTCCAGCACGCGCTCGTAGGCCGCCAGCGCACCCGCGTCGTCGCCGGCGATGCTGCGCGCCGCGCCCAGCCGGAACCAGCGCATGTCGTCACCGGGCCCGTCCTCCGCGTCGCTCGCCAAGACGGGCAGTACGGCCTGCAGCAGGGTGGGGTTGGCCTGCACACGGCGCCAACCCTCGAGGGCCGTGCGGGCCGCGGTGATGCGCACCGGACGTGAGGGATCCTCAAGGGCACGCAGCAAGGCCTGATCCACAACACCGCCCTCCAGCGTCGCCAGTCCGGCGACGGCACGGCGGCGCACGAGGCTGTCCGCATCGCGGGCGTACGCGAGGAGTGCCAGCGGGGCGCTTGCGGCGTGACGCCCGAGCAGGTCGGCCGCCGAAGCGCGCACGATGCGCCCCAGGCTCTTGTCAGCCAGGAGGCGCACCAGGCCCAGGGCCGCGCCCTTCTCGCCCGCCCGCGCGGCCCCCAGGGCCTGCATCCAAGGACGGGCGGCGGCCCGCTCGCCGTACCAGGTAGCGTGCGCCTTGCGCAGTTCGGCCGTACTGACCCTTCCTTCGACGGTCGGCGCATTCGTGCCGCCCTGGTGACACCACACGCACGCGTTGCGCGCCGTGCGCACGCCCTTGAGGTCGAAGCGCGGCGTGCTGATCGAGTGGTCGGCGACGACGCCATGGCCACGCTCCACCTCGAGGAACGGCATGTGGCAGTTGACGCAGCGCGACCCGCTGCCGGTCGGTTCGTGGTGTGTGTGTGCCGCGATGTCCTTGGCGATGCTCGCGTGGCACGTCGTGCAGAGCTTGTCGTTGGAAGGGTCATCAAGCAGCTGCGACGGCTGGCTGCTGCCGTGCGGATCGTGGCACGTGATGCACGTGAGCTTGCCCTCGGCCACGCAGCGGCTCACGGACATGGGCGTACCGTCATAGATCAGCTCGAGCGGCCGGCCGGAGGCGTCGACCCGCTCGGGGTCGACGAGGAGGACCGGGTCCTTGTGCTCGAAGATGTCGTCGCCGATCTCGAAGCCGGAGTCCAGGACCTCGCCGGTCAGGTGGCACTGCAGGCAGACACCGAGCGCCTGCCGGTGAGCAAGATCCTCGAAGGCGATGATCGGATCGTCCCCTTCGAGCTTGGCCTCACGAAACTCCACGTGCTCCGCGCCCGGACCGTGGCAACTCTCGCAGTCCACGCCCCTCTGCCGCATGCGGTAGCGCGCGCCCTTGCCGTCCTTCCCGGGCCGACGGAACTCGAAGCCGCTCACATGGCAGTACGCGCAGCGCGAGTCCCACGAGCGCACGGTGCCCGTCCAGAAGGAGGGCTCCCCCGGCTTCACGCTGGGCGCCTTGTCCCAATCGGTCCCGCCGCCGCCGAAGAGCAGATCCGTATAGTCGAACCAGCGTTCCGTCGGCGCCTCCAGCATGGCGGGAAGCACCTGCTGGCGGCCATCGGGCAGCGTCGTGATGAACATGCGCACCCGCATGCGCCCCACGACGTGGGTCAGGGGATAGCGGACCGGGAGTCCCTCGGGCCCGATCGTCTCTGCCACGTAACGCCCGCCGTCCGCATGGAACTGCGTGCTGCCGGGCCCATGGGCGACCCGTGCGCCCGTGGTGACGTCGGCAGGCATGTTCTCGGGGCTCGCACGCTCGAAGGTGTGGAAGTGGCTCGACTCCGCCCAAAGTGCGTGCTCCTCCTGATGGCAGTTCTGGCAGACCTGGGAGCCCACGTAGCCAGCGGTGCCGTCGCCCTCGTCGCCGTGGACCGCCGGCTGGGGACCCAAGAAGGCGAACAGCAGCAGGGTCACGGCGCACACCCCAAGCAGCGGGAGCAAGGTGGTCCTGGGCATCCTGTCCTCCGGGGTCAGCGTACGCCGTAGCATACTGCCCGCTGGCCGGGCCGAGCGCGCCCGGGCAGCCCTTGCCTACGAGCGCACCGCCATTGCAGAGTAGGCCCACGTAGCCCGGAGGTCGCCCCGATGAACCTGCGTCCCGTCCATCTCCTCATTCCCCTCCTCGGCGTGGCCCTCGGCCTCGTCATTCCCTTCCAGAAGCCCGAGCTTCCCAAGAAGAAGAAGAAGGGCGGAGCCGCGGCCGTCGCACCTGCCGTCGGCGGGAAGTGGGCCAGCAAGCGCTTCCTGGACGAGCGCATGGAGGAAGCCTGCGCCTGGGTGAAGGAAGCCACCGGCATGGACTTCATGGAGCGGCCGACAGCCCGCGCCAGCACGCCGGAGGAGGTCGCGACCTTCCTCGGCGCGGACATGGGCAAGGCGTTCCGTACACTCGGCGCCAAGGACGCGGCCGGCGTGCAGGCCATGGCGACGGAGCTCGCGCGACAGCTCGTCGCCGCCTACGACCCGGTCGGCAACGTGGTGCACGTCTTGCCGGCGAACGCCATCGCCGCGGCAGCTGCCGCCGGCGATGAGAGCCTCACCCATCCGAACGTGCTGCGCCTGGTGTTGGTGCGCATGGGCGTCATCGCGCTCGACCGTCAGATCATGACGGACTGGAAGACGGCGCTCGACGGAGCGCAGAGCATGGACGCGGTCCATTGCGCCGGTGCGGTCCTGGAGGGGCACGCGCAGTACGAGACCGGACGCATCGCGAAGAACTGGGCCAACGTCGAGGACGACTTCGACGCGGATACGTTCGACAAGCTCGTCACCCTGCTCACGGCGCCGGCCGCGCCCGACGCCTCGGCCGTTGGCAAGGCCATGGCGGGTGAAGCCAAGTTCGCCATCGTCAAGGGGCACGCCTTCATGTCGGCCATCGCCAAGAAGCGCCGGCCCGGGATCAAGGGCGTGCTCGCCAAGCCCCCCACGGATCGCAATCACATCTTCAAGCCGGCCGACTACCTCGCCCGCTTCACCAAGGCCGGCCGCCTACCCGAGAACGTGCTCAAGGAGTTCGCCCGACTCATGCCGGAGAGCGAGGGCTGGAAGGTGGAGGGCGAGGCCTGCCCGGCCGAGGACGTCGAGAAGTGGATGACTCCGCTCAAGAAGGGCATGTGGAACGGCGAGGTCTCCTCGTTCCGCAAGGGCCACAAGTGGACGGCCGTCCACGCCGACGCGGGTGCGCAGACGATCATCTACCTGATGGAGTTCCGCACCGGAGGCATGGCGGAGAGCTACGTCAACCTGGCCAAGAAGGCCGCGGAGGAGAGCGGCGCCAAGGTCGAGGAAGGTGCGGGCCGCGACGGCGGTCTGCCGGGCTTTGCCGGCAAGCGCGAGGCCGACGGCAAGACGGACGCGCTGCAGCTCACGGCGGAGGGCAAGTTCGTGCTCGGCTTCGTGACCAGCGCCAGCTCGGAGCGAGACAACTGGGATGACGCCATGGAGGCGGCGGCCGAGTTGCTGGGCAAGGTGCAGAAGACGCGCGTGAATCGCCGCGACAAGTAGTCGGCTGGGTCGGCGTTCGCACCGCGGAAGAAGACCAACCGCAAAGGCGCAAAGGACGCAAAGGTCAGAAGAGGAAGAGAACCACAGAGAACACAGAGGACACGGAGTGCCTGCGGCGATCCGCCAGTCCTCTCCGGAGCCTCTTGGTCCCGGATTCCGGTGGCTCTCGGATGAGTTGCCCCGGGCGACCTACAGGCGCCGCTCTGTGCTCTCTGTGTTCTCTGTGGTTCCTCTTCTTGCTCGGGCTTTGCGTCCTCAGCGCCTCTGCGGTTCAACTCCGCCGCCGTGGTATGCAGAGGCCATGTGCCGCTTCGTCGT
>JAHEIK010000228.1:3120-6430 GCA_024639415.1 Planctomycetota bacterium | reverse complement strand
ACGTCGATCGTGCCGACGCTGTCGGAGTTCGACCACCAGATGGCGTACTCGGGGAACGGGTTCTGCGGCAGGTCCGGCGGCGCGATCGTCTGGAACTGGAACACGAAGTTCAGCTCCATGAAGTTGCCCGCCAGGTCCTGGATCGGCGACTGGTTGTCGGGATCCGGGACGCCGTCACTGTCCGCGTCCGGGTTGTTCGCCTGCGCGGCCGCATCCAAGTACAGGCCGTTGACCGTGACCTGGATCTGCGTACCGAACGGGAAGCCGCCCGTCGACGAATCGACGCGCCAGATGGCTTCGTGGCCGTTGGACGGCAGCGTGTCGCTGTCTTCCTCGCTCTTGAGCTTCGGGAAGGTCGGAGCGGGCGCGAGGGCCGGCGGAGCACCGCCGCCCGGCACGAAGGCACCGGCGTCCACGACGCTGACGTTGTTTCCGTTGACGGACGTGCTGGTCACGCCCTCCGTAAAGCGGAGGGTGATGTCCGGCGACGTGTCGCCGAAGATGCTCGTCGTCACGTTGGCGATGTTGTCTTCCGGCACACCGGGAGGCGGCGGGGGCGGCGGGACGCCTGCACCGACGTTCTGCTGGCCGTTGACCGGATCCGTCGTGACGATGCGCGGCGGGATCGTGTCCGTCTGGCCCACGGTGAACGTGTGGAAGACGGGGCCGTCACGCAGGCCGACACCCTGGGTGTTCTTCAGGTTGTCGAACAGGCCGACGGTGTACTGACCGTCAGGCATGTTCGTGTCGTAGTCGTCCTTGAAGTCGCCGTTGATATCGCCGAGGTTCGTCGAGAACGGCGGCAGCGGCTGACACACGAGCGCGTTCAGCGAGGTCGTGCCATCGGCCGTGGCGTCGACGAGCTCGACCTCCACCGGGATGAGGACGTTGCCCACGCCCGGCACCTCTCGCTGCACCTTCAACGCCGAGGGGTCCGGTCCGAGGAACGGGTTCCCACCGATGAAGACGGTCGCGGGGTCGATGTTCGTGTCGCTCTGGAAGAAGATCACGATCTTCCCGAGGAAGCGCGGATCTGTCGACACGACCAGCTTCCCGTCCGTGAAGGTCGGGTTCTGCTGGAGCGTGTTGAAGTCCATGGGCGACATGAACGGGGAGAAGTTTCGAACCACGGGCTCTTGGATGTGCTTCGAGCTATCCGAGCCACCCGCGGCTCCACAGCCCGTGAACATCCCAACGCAAAGGACGAGCGTCAGGATGACCGATGTCCGCAAAGACAGGGTCATTGCGAGTCTCCTCTCAACGGCGTAGACACCGCACCGTAACCGGCATGCTCACCGGCTCGGAGGTACGGCACCTGGACCCCAAGGAATTGGGGTTTCGACGGCATGGGTTATAGGAAGCGGCGCCTCCGGCCGCAAGCATCCCCCCTCCCGAGGCGGGGGTCTTGTGACCGGGACGGTCCTCCCGTACGCGTTCCCACCCACCGTGGATGCCCGACGGCCCCGAAATCCCCTCAGATCGAGGATTGACGGTGACGGCGCGGAATCCGCGGCCCCGGATCGCTACCCGGGACGCCGAGCCCTCGATCAGCCTCGGAGCCCCACCGGCCAGCGTGTGGCCGAGGCTCGTGGAGGTGCGGGTCTGATCGAGGTGCAGCATGGGACGGCGGCTCAGGTGCAAGGTGCATGCCACCGAGCCTCGCCGCCGCACAATCCTAACTCGTTATATGCAAGCAAGTTGCGACTGCTGTCCGCGCTGGGGTCTCCGGCTCCGGCGAACTGGCGTGCGATTCTGCTACAGGGGGATTCGCAGGGCCGCGCGCTGCGTTGCTCCGCCGTGGACACGCCTGGTCCTCGCCAGGGCCCCGTCCATCGGGTATGCCCGAGAGGCCCGAACTGGAGCCCACGCCATGCGATTCGCCGCGATTCTATGTCTCCTCTGTGTCACGGCCCTCACTGCCGCCCCGGCGCAGGCTCGCGGGACCGACGCGAAGGAGGTCGGACGCAACCTGCTGCAGCGGGGCTATCAGCGGCTGCGGCGCTCTGAGGGCTACCTGGCCCGCGACGACAAGGTGCGGGCGGCGAAGGAAGCCAGGGAAGCGGAGCGCATCTTCGCCAGCCTGCTGAAGCAGGAGCCGCGCAACGTCCAAGCAGCACTGTTGGGCGGGCAGGCCGCCACCCTGGCCGGTGATCTGCGCCTCGCGGCGCGCTGGGTGGAGCGACTGCGGCTGATCGCACCGGGCGGCGCCAATGCCCCCGACTACCACTACTTGATCGCCTTCGCGCAACTGATCGGCGAGGAGCGGCCGGAGCGCGCCGTGCGCAGCCTGACGCGCATGTTCAACCTGAACCCCAAGGCGCGTCCGGTGGAGCGGGACAACCTCTGGTACCGCGCACTGGGTGACCTCGGCAGCAGGCTGGTGCGAGCGAAGCAGCATGAGCAGGCCATCGTGCAGTTCCGCCTGGCGGTGCGCATCGCCCGGCGACTAGGCAGCCGCCCCCACGAGTACGGCATGCTCGCCAACATCGGCACTGCGCTCATGGAGTCGGACCGCTACCTCGAGGCCACGGAGGTCTACGAGGGGCTCTCCAAGGCGGACAAGAACAACCCCCTGTGGCACTTCCGCCTGGCGGTGTGCTCGGCGAACCAGAATCGCTTCGCGGACGCGGTGCCCGTGTACCGGGAAGTCGTACGCCTCATCGATGCCGGGCACACCTACCCGGGTTGGGAGGCGGACATCGGCATGATCCACCTGCGCCTCGGCAACTGCCTGAGGCACTTGGCGGACCAGCAGCGCAGTCCGCAGCGGACGGCCGCGCTGTATCGCGATGCCGAGACGCACATCCGGCGCTACATCAAGCAGGCTCCCGAGGAGTCCGTAGGCCACAAGTGGCTCGGCGTCCTGCTCTTCGAGAACCTGAACAAGCCCTACGAGGCCTATCCGCACTTCGCCAAGGCCCATGAACTGGATCCCGTGTGCGACGACTCGCTGCGCAACATGGTGCAGATCCTGCAGCGCTATCCGCCCCCCAAGGGCACCACCGCGGAAGCCTGGAGCGCCCGCAACGCGACACTCTCGAAGGACCTCAGCGACGGCGCCGTGAAACGCAAGGCTGCCCGCAAGGCGCGCGAGGACAAGAACGGTCACGACGGCTGCAACTGAGCGCAGGCACGGCCCGGTGCGGCCGCGCTAGGTCCTGCGCCGGCCGGCTGCTCGCTGTCCAGCCAGCAACTTCAGCAGGATCCACGCGGTGATGCCTACCTGCACCAGGAACGAGGCGAAGAAGCCCGTGCGCAGCAGCCCCACGTGCTTGCGATGGTCGCGCAGCGCCCGCACGTCGTCCCAGAG
>JAHEIK010000228.1:0-3110 GCA_024639415.1 Planctomycetota bacterium | reverse complement strand
ACGCCGGGCTCTACCTCCTCCTGCGTCAGGAGGAGGTAGAGCCCGGCGTGCGCAGCGGCCACGATCACCAGGACGAGCGCTGCCGTACCCCACAGGCGCCCGGGAACGACCGCTCGCGGCTCGCCGGCGTGCGGGGCGGGCGGCGGCTCCCGCGGTGCGGCCGGCGCCTCGGGCACTACGACGGGATTGCGGCACGATGTGCAGGCGACGACCCGGCCCGGAGTCCCTCCGCGCTGGCGTGTTCCGCACTCCGGGCATTCGAAGACCATGGCACCTCGGGCCGGGACCGGCGGAGGCGATCTGCCTGCTGGCAGGGCCCCGCGGCTCACGGCGGGGCTCAGGCTACGCGGGCCTGGACCTTCTCGAGGATCACCATCTCGTCCGGGAACTCGCCCGTGGCGAGCTTGGAGTAGATCTCGTCGCCATCGACGGTGACCTCGAAGCAGCCGCCACCGGACGGCTCCATCTCCAGCAGATCGAGGTCGGACTTGAGGTTTTCGAGCAGGACGGTCGCCAAACTGACGGCCTTGGGCTCGTAGTTTCAGACGCTGCAGAACTTGATGCGGATCTTCATGGCGGCTCCTACCGGGGATCCTAGCCACGACGGCTGTCGAGAGTGCCGGGTTTCGGGCCTTGAACACGCCATAGAATGGGTGCGGCGTAGCCCTAGGCTGAGCTATCGTCCCCCTTGTGGATGACACGCCCGCTCCGATCTCGATCAAACGCAGGCTGATCACGTCCCTGGTAGTGATCCTCGCGGCGGGTTTCCTGGCCCGCGGCGCCTACCGCAAGCTCGCCGCGCTGAAGAAGGAGAGCGCCCGCAGCAGCGCGGGCGTCCTTGCGCCGCTGGTGCGCGCCGAGACGGCCCGGCGTGCCGACTACACCGAGACCCTGCGCGGCTTCGGCCGGGCACAGCCGCTGCGCCAGGCACGCGTCGTCGCGGAAGTCGACGGGGTCGTGCGGGAGCTGTCGACGCTGCTCGAGGTGGGCACCGCGATCGTGGCCTCCGGCGGCACCAACAGCGGTGGGGACAGCGAGTCGGAGCTCCCCATCCTCGTCAAGCTGGACGACCGCGATCTCGTGGATCGACTGGAGCGCTCGCGTGCGGACGTGAAGGCCGCACGGGCAGACCTGGTGCGCCTCTCCACCGTGAAGGGCGCGCTGCGCGAGCGCCTCGCGGTCGCCGACGAGGAACTCGCCGCCGCCGAGCGTGAACTGGAGCGCATCACACCCCTCGTGCCCAAGACCCTCACGCGCAGCGCACTCGACACGCAGCGTCTGCAGGTCACGCTGCGCCAGCGCTCCAAGCTGACGCTCGAAGCGCAGATCAAGGAGAACGTCGAAGCAGCCAAGGTCGCGGAGGCGCGACTGGTCGCGCTCGAGCGCACCGTGAGCCTCGCCGAGCGCCAACAGCAGCGAGCGATCATCCGAGCCCCGTTCCCCGGCCGTATCGAAGAGCGCTTCGTCGACGTGGGCGAGCGCGTGCGGGTCGGCGACCCGCTCTTCTCCCTCGTGAACCTCTCGCGCATGCAGGTGCCCGTCGCCTTGGCCGCCGGGCAGTATGACGAGGTCAAGCCCGGCGCCACGGCACGCGTCCGCCTTCCCGACCAGACTGCGTTCCTGTGGGAAGGGACCGTCGCACGCGTCGCCCCGCAGATCAATGCAGCCGACCGCACCTTCTACGCCTACCTGGTCGTGACGGGCGAGAGCATCGCGACCCCGGTCCCGCCCGGCGCACACGTCGTCGCCGAGGTCGAAGGCCGAACGCACAGCGCCGTGGTGGCCGTTCCGCGGCGCGCGTTCCTCGGCAAGCGCATCTTCGTCGCCTACCCGGCGCAGGACGGCAAGGAAGGCGAGTACGAGGTCTCTGAGCGCCTACCCACCGTCGTTCGCTATCTCAGTGGTGTCGCACTGGTCACGAACGGCGTCGAAGACGGTGACCTGATCCTCGTCACGAACCTCGAGTCCGTGGCCGAGGGTTCGCGTGTGCGACTCGTCATCGACGGAGCCCAGTGAACCTCCCGCGCTTCTCGGTCCGCAACCCGGTGGCGGTGAACCTCGCCATGTGGGCCGTGCTGCTCGGCGGCGTGGTCGCGTGGATCTCGATGATCCGCGAGTTCTTCCCGCGCATGGAGGCCGAGCAGATCCTCATCACGGTGCCCTACCCGGGCGCGACGCCCGAGGAGATCGAGCGCTCGGTCACGCGGCTCGTCGAGCGTGAGATCGAGGACATCGCCGACGTCGAGGAAATCAGCGCCAAGGTCTTCGAGGGCCTCACGATCCTCACGGTACAGCTCGAGCAGAATGCCGATCGCGACCGCATCCTCAACGACATCCGCGGGGAGCTCGACAAGGTCATCCCCAACCTGCCCGACGGCGCGGAGGAGCCCGAGATCATCGAGGCGCGACCGAACATCCCGGTCATCGCCGTCGTGCTCTCGGGTGAGGTGCCGGAGCACCAACTGCACGATGCCGTGCTGAAGGTGAAGGACGACCTCCTCGACTTCGACAGCGTGACGGAGCTGATCGTCACGGGCAACCGCAAGCGCGAGATCACGGTCGAGATCGTCCCGGAGAAGCTCGACGAGTACGGCCTGACCTTCGAGCAGGTCGGGCAGGCCGTCGCAGCGCTCAACCGCGACATCCCCGGCGGCCAGCTCAAGGGCTCGCGCTCGAACGTCCGCGTGCGCACCGTCGGCGAAGAGCGCGTGCCACACGAGATCGAGAAGAAGATCATCCTCACGACGCCCGAGGGCACGGCCATCCGGCTCGGCGATGTCGCGCGCGTCCAGCACGCCTTCGAGGACAAGACCGAGAAGGGCCGCTTCCAGGGGCGGTCGGCCGCGCAGATCTTCGTCTTCAAGACCCCCGAACAGGACGCCATCAAGATCGCTGCCGCGGTGAAGGCCTATGTGAAGGAGCAGCCCACGATGGTGGGCGGCGCGCTGAAGCTCGAGACGACCACGGACCTCTCACGCTTCATCGCCGGCCGCCTCGACCTGATGGTGCGCAACGCACGCACCGGTCTGATCCTGCTGCTGATCACGCTGGCCATCTTCCTGGAGCTGCGCGTGGCGCTATGGGTGGCCGTCGGCCTGGCCGTTGCGTTC
>JAHEIK010000227.1 GCA_024639415.1 Planctomycetota bacterium | reverse complement strand
CACACCCGCCGCAACGTCCCACGGCTCCAGGTGTAACTCCCAGAAACCGTCGAGGCGGCCGGAGGCGACGTAGGCCAGGTCGATGGCTGCCGCGCCCATGCGCCGGATGCCGCGCGTCTTGAGGATCATACGCTGCACGTTCTCGACGTTGTTGTCGGCCGTCTCGTCGCGGCGGTAGGCAAAGCCCGTGGCGACGATGGCGTCTTCCAGCATCGGCGTGGCACTGACCGACACGGGCCGCTCGCCCTCGAAGCAGCCGCTGCCGGGACCGCCCCAGAAGATCTGGTCGAGTGCGGGCAGGTAGATGACGCCGAGCAACGGCTTGCCGTCTTCGACGAGCCCGATCGACACGGCGAAGAGCGGAATGCCCTGCACGAAGTTCACGGTGCCGTCGAGCGGATCGACGATCCAGCACATGCCCTTCGGCGCGGACACGTCCTTGCCGCGCACGGCCTCCTCGCCCAGGACGGGGATGTCGGGGCGCGCTTCGGTGAGGCGGCGGTGGATGTGTTGCTCCGCCGCTTCGTCGGCGGCTGTGCTGACGTCGCGGCGCCCATGGCGCTCGATCTCCGAGCCGGACAAGCGCCCGAAGCGCTCCATCAGGACATTGCCGGCCTCGAGGGCCACGCTGCGAGCGAGGTCGATCATGGCGTGATTGGAACCCCGCGCCCGCACGGCGCCAAACGGAGCCCGGCAGGATTCCGGTGTGGCCGTCGACGGGACCCACGATGACGCAGGGGCCGGGCAACCACTCCCCTTCGACTCGTCTGCGTCTCGCTCAGGGTCGGGATGCCGCTACAGCGCATCGACATGCGGAGATCCCTGTAGGGGCGACCTGAACGAGACACCCCTGGGGTGTCGAAGTGCAATGGTCGCCCGACCCGCCACGGCCCAGGTGGGTCAACCGTTGGCCACTCAGCTCCCTACCCCCCGCGGAGCTTGCGCCACCACGCCCAGCGCTTGCGGGTCTCGCGCTCGGCGCCCACGTCCTTGGGCTTGTACAGCGCCCGGCCCTCGAGCTCGTCCGGCAGGTAGCTCTGCTCGACGAAGCTCTGCGGAAAGTCGTGCGGGTAGCGGTAGTCCTTGCCGTGCCCGAGGTTCTTCGCAAGCCGCGTCGGGGCGTTGCGGATGTGGATCGGCACGGGCAGGTCCATGTGCTCGGCGGCGCTCTTGCGCGCCGCCTTCAGCGCCAGCGCTGCGCTGTTGCTCTTGGGCGCGGTTGCCAGGTAGATGACCGCCTCGCTCAGCGGCAGCTCACCCTCGGGCTGCCCGAGGAAGGAGATGGCCTGCTGGGCATCGAGCGCGAGCCGCAGCGCCAGCGGATCGGCGAGTCCGATGTCCTCCGCAGCCACCGCCACCATGCGCCTGGCGATCACGAGCGCGTCCTCGCCGCCCTCGAGCATGCGCCCCATCCAAAACAGCGCCGCGTCGACATCACTGCCCCGCAGCGACTTGTGGAACGCCGACAGCAGGTCGTAGCGGTCGTCCCCCGAGCGGTCGTACGCCGTGAGCTTGGTCTGGGCGGCCTCGCGGATGGCGTCGGCAGTGACCACGCCCTCGTCGCCCGTCAGCGCGGTGGCCGACTCGAGGACGTTGAGCAGCTTGCGGCCGTCTCCGGACGCGACGGCAATCAGCGTGTCGCGTGCCGCAGCATCGAGCGTGTAGGCCCCCGCCAGCCCCGAGACGCGCTCCCCGAGCGCCCGGTCGAGGATCTGCCCGAGGCCTTCGTCGTCGATCGGCGCGAGCGTCACGACGCGCAAGCGGGAGAGCAGGGCTCCGATCAAGGAGAACCCCGGGTTCTCTGTCGTCGCGCCGACGAGCACGATCGTGCCGTCTTCGATGTGCGGCAGGAACGCATCCTGCTGCGCCCGGTTGAAGCGGTGGATCTCATCCACGAAGAGCAGCGTGCCCGGTCCGTCGCCACGCCTCGCGTGGGCACGCGCGATGACGGCGCGTACGTCCTTGACGCCGGACGTCACGGCGGAGAGCGCCTCGAAGTCCATGCCGCTGTGGCTGGCGAGCAGCCGCGCAAGCGTCGTCTTGCCCGTGCCCGGCGGCCCCCACAGGACGAGGCTCGTCACGCTGCCCTTGTCGAACGCCGCCCGCAGCAGTCCGCCCGGCGCGAGGACGTCGTCCTGGCCGAAGACCTGCTCGATGCGCTCGGGACGAAGCCGATCAGCGAGCGGTGCGCGACTCACCGGCAGATCTCCCGCACGAGATCATCGATCACGGCATGCGACGCGCCCGCTCCATTGAGCAGGATGGCGAAGACCTTGCCCGGCTTCCCATTCCGGCCGTCGACGTAGCCCACCATGGCTCGCGCGCGCGTGTCGTTGAGCGTGCCCGTCTTGGCATGGACACGGCCCTTCACCCCGGGCTCCCGGAGGCGCTTGCGCAGCGTGCCCGTGGTCCCTGAGACCGCCAGCGACTCGTAGAGGATCGGGCCGCGCAGCAGGTCGCGGTCGAACGCGTGCAGGATCTGCGCGAGCACGCCGGCCGAAACGCGATTGCGCGGTGAGAGACCCGACCCGTCGCGCATCCGCGTGGTGTTGCCGTCGGCAATGTGCCGGCGCTCCAGCATGGCGCGCACCGCCTCCTGACCACTGGCCCACGACGCCTCGCCCGTCACCTGCGCACCGGCGAGCTTGAAGAGCAAGCTCGCGTAGACGTTCTGGCTGCGGGTGTTCATCACCTTGAGCGTTGGTGGCAGGTCGGACTCGTGCAGCGACACGACCTTGCCGAGCTTGCGATCAGCTCCGTCCCGCGCGCGCCGCATACCTCGATCGACGCGCACACCCTGCCCCTTAAGCGCCGTCAGCAGCGCTCCCCCGAGGAAGCGTGCCGGGTCGGGCACCGGGACGTGGAAGCTCGCGCGTCCGCGCGGAGGCAAGCGGCCGTGGATCTCGAGCGTGCGGCCTTGGTCTACCCAGCGTCCGCCCACCGCCGCGCGCGCGCCGGTGACGGTCTTGAGCGTGTTCTTCACGCGCCACAGTCCCGCGGTCGCCGGAAACGTGAGCGCCGGTCGGCTGCCGCTGCGCGCCCCGGCGATGGCCTTGACGTCGATGCACCCGTCGTTGAACGAGAGCCCGCCTACCGGCGCACCGTAGTAGCGCCGGCGGTCGGCCGCCGTCCACTCGCTGTGCACGAACTCCTGATCGAAGGGTCCTTCGTCGAGCACGAGGGCGCCGGTGACCCGCCGGATGCCCGCGGCGAAGGCCTGCTTCGCGAGCTTGGCGGGCACTGCCATCGGGTCGCCGTCGTGGAAGCGGCCGGACAGGTTCGGGTCCCCGGAACCGTGTACGACGAGATCGCCGTCCAAGACGCCGTCGGCGGACAGCGTGCCCCGCGCACTCAGCAGCGTGCGGAAGGCGTGGCCCGGCCCGAGGTGGTCCAGCGCCGCGGCCGCCGTCAGCACCTTGGCCGCCGAGGCCGGAATCAGCGCCCGCGTGGAGCCCGCTGTGTAATTGACCCTGCCGCCTGCGCCGCGCGTGCGCACGACGATGCTGTACTGCTGCGGCTTGAGCCGCGTCTTCCTCAGCCGGGCCGCGATGCGCTTGGCCAGCGTGCCGCCGACGGCAGTCGCCCCCCGGGCCTGCACGGCCTGCGGGGCTGCCAGCAGCGGCAGGAGCAGCAGGGCCAGGAGGGGCAAGCGGCGGAGCATGGATCCGAATCTACCGAGGGATCCGCGCAGCGCACGGTTCCCGTGTTCGGCGGCAGTGCGCAAGGTTCAACGCCCCTGCGGAACTTGGCCCAGCCCTGCGCACGCCCTCGGCCCGCGCTGCCCCCTCACTTCGGTCCCGGACTTGCGGTGCGCTAGGCCGATCGAGCGTTGAGCGCCGCAACGCCCTGGTAGGGCCCCCGATCTGGGCCCGGGGAGGTACTTCGTGCGCACACGCCATGCTTCGCTCCTGCTCTACCTTGGTTGCGCCCTCTTGGCGCTTGCCCCCGCCTGCGGCGGCGGAGGCGGAGGTGGCGGAGGCGTCGTCCTCGACGCCTTCAACGGGACCTACCACTGGTCCCAGATCATCGGCGACGCAGGCCCTCCGCTGCGGGGAACAGGCCTGTGGGGCAACATGACGTCCGACGGCAGCGGGATGGTCACGGGAGGCACGACCTGGACGATCTCCAACGGCGTGGTGATGCTGCCCAAGAGCGTGACGCCGACGGCCTACGCCCTGCCTGGAGGCGGACGACTCCAGTGGCTCGCAGGAGGCGTTCCCTTCGCCGAAGGCGGCGTCTCGAGCGACGGGCAGCACGCAGTCCTGGGGGCGGTGAACGCCGGAGGCGACCCGAGCATCGCGCTGTTCACGCGCTACGCGTCCGGCCTGAGCAACGCCAGCCTCAACGGTACGTATCACTTCGCGGAGTTCGTCACGGCGCCGTCCGGCACGGGTGATGGGGTCCTGTGGGGCACGGCTGTGTTCGACGGTGCCGGAGGCGTGACCTTCACTCTGCTCGCAAACTTCAATGGCACCCTCTCAGGGCCCACAGGAGCAGCGGAACTGTACAGCGTCGCCTCCGACGGCACGCTGACGTTCGGCATCGGCACCGAGGACTACCGCGGCAGCGTCCGGCAGGACGGCCAAGTCGCCTTCTTCAGCGGTGGCACCGGCGCGGGCGACGGCGCGGCGCTAGGCGTCATGATCAAGTACAGCACGGCCGCGACGGACGCTACCTTCTCCGGCCTCTACCACCTGGTCGTCATGGAGGCGGACGAGTTGCTAGCCCCCGCCATCAACTGGAGTTCCCTCACCGGCACTGCGAGCGCGACCGGGGCAGGCACGTACTCGATCCCGAGCCTGACGCGACTCCAAGACGACGGCACGCTCGACACTCCCCTGACTGGCGTCCTCCCCTATGCCGTGTCGTCAAGCGGAGGGATCGCGCTTGGCGGCGGGCGCGTCGGTGCGGTCTCGGCTGACGGTACGGTCGCGGCCGTCGTCGGCGGAACCCTCGCCAACATGGACGCCTTCCTGCACGTGATGATCCGCTGAGCCGGTCAGTACGGCTCGAGGAAGCCACCGGCATGCCGCAAAGCGTGCGTACCGGGGCCGGGTGGTGCGCCTCAGTACCCATGCGGACTCTCCCCCAGCCTGCCCGGCCGCGGAGGCCATCCACTGCGGCCCGCGCGCCGGTCCCGGACTTGCGGTGCGTTAGGCCGTTCGAGCGTTGTGCGCCGCCAACGCCCTGGCAGGGCCCGCGATCAGGGCCCGGGGAGGTGTTTCGTGCGTACGCGCCATGCTTCGTTCCTGCTCTACGTCGGCTGTGCCCTCCTGGCGCTCGCCCCAGCCTGCGGGGGTGGCGGTGGAGGAGGCGGAGGCGTCGTCCTCGACGCCTTCAACGGGACGTACCACTGGTCGCAGCTGTTCGGCGACGCCGGCCCGCCCCTGCGCGGCACCGGACTGTGGGGCAACGCCACGTCCGACGGCAGCGGAATGCTCACCGGAGGCACCAGCTGGACGATCTCCAATGGTGTGCTGCAAGTGCCCAAGAGCCTGACACCGACGGTCTACACGCTGCCGGGAGCCGGGCGGCTCCACTTCCTCGCGGGCGGTGTGCCCTTCGCCGAGGGCGGCGTATCCGGCAACGGGCAACAGGCTATCCTCGGAGCGGTCAACCTCGGAGGCGATCCCAGCATTGCGCTCTTCACCCGCTACGCGTCGGGTCTGGGCAACGGTGCCCTGAACGGCACATACCACTTCGCGCAGTTCCTCACCGCACCGACGGGGACGGGGGACGCTGTCACCTGGGGTACGGCGACCTTCGATGGCGTCGGCGGGCTGAACTTCTCGCTGTTCGCCAACTCCAACGGCACGGTGTTCGGCCCCACGGTGGTCGCGAGCTCCTACTCCGTCACGCCGAACGGGACCCTGACGTTCTCGATCAACACCGAGGCCTACACGGGCGGGGTACGACAAGACGGCATGGTGGCGTTCTTCAGCGGCGGCACGGGGACGGGAGACGGCGCCAGCACGGGCCTGCTGATCAAGGCAAGCACGGCCGCCACGAACGCCACGTTCTCCGGCCTCTACCACTACGTCGGCATGTTCGCCGACCACACTGCCGCGCCTGCGATCAACTGGCGCTCGTACACGGGCACCATGAACGTCGACGGGCTCGGCGGTCTCGGGTTCACGACCGCGACCGAGCTTCGGGACGACGGTACCGTCGTCTCTCCCCTGTCCATTCCTGGCACGTACAGCGTGCTGCCGAACGGCACCATGACGGTGTTCGGGAACGTCGTCGGCGCCGTCGCGCCGGACGGCAGTGTCGCCGCCTTCATTGGGGGGACGACGAACCTGAGCGACCTCTTGATCTACGTGATGATCCGCTGAGCCGGTCAGTACGGTTCGAGGAAGCCGCCTGTGCCATCAGCGTAGCGCTGCGCCTGCCGGGCGAGGATCTCGGGTACGAGTTCGCGGAGTGCCTCGATAGGCATGGCGCGCAGGGCGCGGTACTC
>JAHEIK010000226.1 GCA_024639415.1 Planctomycetota bacterium | reverse complement strand
CGTGGCCGAGGGCACGAGCGCAGGCGAGCAACGCATGCGAACGTGGGATCTGCTCGATCACTACGACGCGTCTCGGGGCTTCTCCAGCATGGCGCGCACGACCGGCTTCCCCTGCACGCTGTTCGCGCGGGAACTGGTTGGAGGCACGCCGCTGCGGGCAGGCGTGATCCCGCCCGAGGAGCTGGGAGCCGACGCCGATCTGGTCGCACGGATCCTGGCCGGCCTGGCTGCGCGCGGCGTCGAGGTGCGTGCCTCGTGATTCCCACGGCGTTCCGCAAGAAGCGCATCGCGCTGCCGTACGACCACGGCGCGTACGCGCTCTTCCTGTGCCCGCTCGCCATCGGCTTGCTCGCCGGCGGGCAGTGGCACGTCGCCTGCGTGTACCTGGTCGTCGCGAGCAGCGCGGCGTTCCTGATGCGCCAGCCGCTGACCGTGCTCGCCATGATCGCCGGGGGACGCAGGAACGCGTCCGACCGGCCCGCAGCGCTGTTCTGGCTGGTGGCCTACGGGGCGGTGGCAGCAGCCCACGTGACGGGGCTCGTCCTGCGCGGCTTCACCTACGTGCTGCACCTGGCCGTCCCGGGCGCCCTGGTGGCCGGCTGGCATCTGCTGCTCGTGCGGCGTCGGGCCGAGCGCCGGCAGATGATGCTCGAGGTGCTCGCCAGCGGCGTTCTGGCGCTCTCCGCGCCCGCAGGGATGTGGGTTGGAAGCCAGCGCTACGACCCGCTGGGCTGGCTGCTGTGGGTGCTTGTGTGGGCAGCGTCAGCGACATCCATCGTCCACGCCTACCTGCGGCTCGAGCAGCGCACGCGGCCCGTGCCGCCGTCCATCGCGAAGCGGCTCTACGACGGCCGCTATGGGATCGCGGGCGCGACGACGCACCTGGTCGTCGTCCTGGTGCTTGGCTTCGCGGCCGTCGTGTCACCGTGGCTCGGCATTGCGTACGCGATCCAGCTGGCGGACGTGCTGCATGGCTCGCTGGTGCCCGCGTTCCACCGCAGCCCGAAGAGCATCGGCCTCCACATGCTGGCGGTGCTGATCCTGTTCACGATCGCGTTCGCCGCAGCCTGGGCGCTGTGAGGGATCAGGCGTCGTCCCAGGGTGCCGGATAGCGAGCGATGCCGCGTGTCTCCTTGAGCGAGCCCGCCAGCAGCTCCAGCACCTGATAGGACTCGGCCCATCCGGGATGCGGTGCTTCGATGCGCGCCTCGGCGGCGGGCCCGAAGCCGAAGCGGCTGTAGTAGCCCGGATCGCCCAGCACGAGGACGATGCCGAGCCCGCGCTCGCGACAGCATGCAAGTCCATGCTCGACGAGCGCCGTTCCTACGCCGGTGCGCTGCCGATCCGGCATGACGCCCAGCGGACCCAGGGCCATGGCGGGGCTCGGCGCGTCGCCGTGCACGATGGCGATGGGGCTGAAGAGCACATGGCCGATGATGCGTGGCGCCGGCGCCTCCTCGATCGCGACGAAGGACAGCGCGGGGTCGTAGCCACCTTGCGTGCGGAGGATGCGCACGAGGTTGGCGGCGTTCGCGCCGCCGAACGCGCGCTGCAGCACGGCTTCGATGCCGGCTTCATCACCCGGTTGCTCCGGGCGCAGGGACCAAGCTGCCTCCGTATCCATGGCCCCTCATCCTGCCTGCACCCGACCCCAGTGGGAGCGTGCGCTGTACGATGAGCCGCCTTGCTGCGTCTGTCCCCCATCGGCTGCCTCCTGCTCGCCTGTCTGGCAGGGCTCCCCGTCGCGCCGCGCGCGGCCGCAGAGGACGGAGCGGAGACCCTGGGCAGGCAGCTGCGCTCCCCCGTGCAGGCCGAACGGGAGCTGGCCGTGCGGGCTGCGATCGCTCGCGGCGGGGCGGCTCGTACGTGGGCCCGCGCGTGGGTAGGGGCCCGCGACGTCCGGGTGCGTACGGGCGGCTGGGCGGTCCTCGCTCACGTCGGTACGGCAGAAGACCTGCGCTCCGGGCTCCGCGCCATGACCGATGCTCAGCCCGCGGTCGCACAAGCCGCAGCAGACGCCGTGGTGCGCTTGGCCGCCGTCCTGCCGCTGGGGCCCGAGCCCTGGATCCCCGCCGACGCGCTGCGTCCCGCCCAGGTGCGCGCGCTCACCTACGTTCTTGCGCAGCGACTCGAGAGTGCCCCGCGAGGCGTCGCGCCCATGTGGCTGCTCAAGCTCGGCGAGAGCGTCGTCCCGTGTCTCGTTCGCCTGCTGCGGCACGCCCGCTTCGACACGGCGCCGCGTGCGACGGCCATCGCGGCGCTCGCCGCGGTCGGTGGCGACCGGGCCCGGCGCGGACTCTCCGGTCTCGTACCGTTCCTCGAACAGAAGGACGACAGGGCACTGTGGAGCGTGTGGTGGAACGCGCTGCGGGAGGTCGGGCCGGGGCGAGGGCTCGACGCGGCGCACGACCTGGTCGTGCGTCTCTGCCTCCACGAGAACGGTTGGCGACGCGGCGACCGTCCGCCCGGACTGGACGCTCGCAGGCGCCCGCACTTCTATCGCTTCATCGCAGAGTGCCCTCCGGCGGAGGGCATCGGCGTCGTGCAGCACTTCGTGTCGAACCAGCTTGCACGCGCGGCCAGCGCCGGACGCTGGCGTCTCTGGCCGTCGTTGGCGCCGGAGGTCGTCCGCGCGCACCTGATCCTGAGCGAGCCGGACGACGAGAGCTTGGAGCACGACGTGCTCGCGGCCCGTCCGGCAGCGCGCCGGAGCTGGGTGAAGCGCGAGGAGGAACTCGGGCAGGTGCTCGTGCACGTCGAGCCCTACAAGGACCGCGCTGGAGTGCAGAAGGGGCTGGTGAGCCTGCTGAAGCGCTCGGACCTGCCGCAATCCGTGCGGGCCTGGGCTCTGTACCTGCAGGGCGAGACCTCGATGAAAGAGCTACGCGGGCTCGCGGATGAACTCATCGACGCGGGTGGGGGAGCGGCGACCCTGGCGCAGCGCCGGCTCGGTGCCGGGTTGCTGGATCGCCTGGGCGCGGCCGCCCCCGAGCGGATCGACGCGCTGCTGGCCGACGTCGACCCGTGGATGCGTGCGCTCGGCCTGCGCTGGGTGGCGCAGGCCTCCCAGGACCGCTATCCGGCCGCACGGCGCGCTGGAGCCCTGCGGCGGGCCCGTGACGACGAAGAGCATGGGCCCTTTCTCCTGGCACTGGAGCTGCTGGGACAGCGCCTGCGCCCGAAAGACCGCGAGCGGCTCCTGGCGCTTGCAGTCGGGGGTCCCCGGGACCTGCGCGGGCGGGCCTGGGCCGCCATCGATGGGGACTTGGGGGGCGGGGACTCCGCGGCCGACGATCCGTTCCCGGCGCCGAGCGGGCACGCATCGCTGGACCGGCGGCTACGCGCAGCCGCCCTGGCCCGGCGGCTTTGGGACCAGGAGCGGCGCTGACGCAGGATTTGCGCTTGGGGCCGCGCCATGGAGAATCTTGCGCTGCCAAATCACGGGCACGAACTGGAGCACACATGGCCGGCAAAGGCGGATTCAAGCACCGCAAGAGGCGCGTCGATCGTCAGAAGACGCGTCGCACGCTGAAGGCGAAGGACAACATCGCCCGCGTACGCAACCAGTTCGAGAGCAAGGGCCAGGCCTGGGATCCGGAGAACAACCCGGCCCAGATGTCCGCCCTCAACCACGACGGGCGCCGCCTCGTCGTGCGTACCAAGTACGCCAAGCTCTAGCCCACCGCCGCGGCGGGGCGCGGGCCCCGTCTTCACGAGGGCCTCGCACGACCTCAAGGCCCTCGCCCACGCTCCCGATCCAGGGATCTGATGACGTACCGCGCGAGACTCCCGCTGGAACCCGAGCTCGCCGCGTTGAAGGCCGAGATTCGTCTCACGGCCCTGCGTCTGCGTAACGTCAGCCGCTCGCTGCGGCGGGAGCAGACCGCGCGACCCCATCTGCGCCTCGTGCGCGGGGGGCTGTGGCCGCGGTCACGTTGACGTAGCCTGGGAGCGTGCGCCCGCTCCTCCCGCTGCTGTTGCTGACCCTGACCGTCGCCTGCGGCGGCCCCGAGGAGCAGGGGGTCCCACCGGCCGACGTCGAGCCGACGGAGCTGACGCCGGCCGCGGTCCACGCCGCCTTCGCCTCGGCGGACCCCGCTGAGATCGAGCCTTGTCTCGAGCGGCTGCGGGCGTGGGACCAGAGCCCGCGCACGGACCTCCTCGTACGAGGACTCGCGCATCCCGACCGCGGCGTGCGCGAGTGGTGCGCGCATGCGCTCGGCGACTTCGCTCCGCGCGAGGAGCGCGTGGTTGACGCACTGCTGCTTGCGTTCGACGACGACGACGACTGGGTGCGTTGGAAGGCCGCGCGTGCACTCGGCCTGCTGGGCCCGTTCGCCAAGCGCGCGCTGCCGCTGCTCAACCCCGCCGCGAACGCCGAGCAGGAAGTCGAGGTCGTACGCGCCGCGGCGCAGGTCGCGGTGCAGCGCATCAGGGGGAACTGACCCTGATCTCGCGTCACGGACACTCGCGGCGGGCGCGCACGCGTCCACCCGCTCCGCGGGCGGACTTGGGGCGCCCCTACGCGGTGACCTCACCGAAGCAGCCGTGCACCTGCCCCTTGAAGCCCTGCACGGCGGTGCGCTGCATGTAGAAGAGGATGCCGCGCACGCCGCCCAGTTCCTCGCCGCCGCCGGCGCGACCCGGACCGCCGTGCACCATCGACGGCAGGACCATGCCGGGCGGCAGGCTCTGCTCGGCCATGCGGTCGCTGCCGACCCACAGGCGGCCGTGCCACGGCGCCATGGCGAGGACGGCCTCCTCGACCCACGGTGTGTCGTTCGAGTAGAGGCTGCCGACCAGGCTGCCTTGGCCGCGCGCCACGATCGCCGACGCGTCCGCAGCCGTGCCCGAGTACGGCAGGAGTGTGGCCACCGGTCCGAAGACCTCTTCTTCGTGGAAGATCGCCTCGCTTGCGCTGCGTGCCTCGAGCAGCGTGGGGGCCACGAAGTAGCCCTTCTCGTGCACCGGGTCGGCCCCGCCGCAGAGGATCGAGGCGCTTGCGGCAAGCTTCTCGATGCCGGCGCGCACATCGCGCAGCTGTGCTGCGCTGGCGAGCGGGCCCATGGTGGTGGCACGGTCGGCCGGGTCGCCCGTGACGATCTCGCCGAGCATCGCGACCAGCTCGTCCTTCACCTCGGCCATGCGGTTCTCGGGCACGAGCACACGACGCACGGCCGTGCACTTCTGGCCCGTCTTCTGCTGCATGTCGAGGACGACGTTGCGCAGGAAGAGACGCCAGGTCTCCGAGCCCGGCTCGACGTCGGGGCCGAGCACGGCGGCGTTGAGCGAGTCGGCCTCCATGTTCATGCCGACGCTGTTCTGGATGAGGTTGGGGTTGGAGCGCAGCTTGTTGGCGGTCCACGCCGAGCCCGTGAAAGCCATGACGTCCTGCGGACCCATCTTGTCCAGCAGGTCGCCGGTCGAGCCGGCGATGAACTGCCACCCGCCCTCGGGCATCAGGCCGCTCTCGACGACGATCTGGGCGATGCGCCAGGCGACCATCGCCGTCGCCGTGCCGGGCTTCTCGATGACCGGGACGCCGGCGAGCAGGGCGCAGGCGGCCTTCTCCATCATGTTCCAGGCCGGGAAGTTGAAGGCGTTGATGTGCACCGCCGCCCCCAACCGCGGGACGCGGATGTGCTGGCCCCAGAAGCGCGCCGTGCGGCCGAGCTGGATGCCGTCACCGTCGGAGATGAGGTGGCGGTCGCCCAGCTCCTTGGAGAAGTAGGCGTAGGCGGCGAGCGTGCCGGTCGCGCCGTCGACGTCGAACTTGCCGTCCTTGCGGGTCGTGCCGGCGTTGGCCGTCGAGAGGTCGAGGAGCTCTTCGCGGTGCTCGTGGATGGCGCCCGAGAGGGCCTTGAGCAGCGCGCCGCGCTCGGCGAAGGTCATCGCGCGAAGCGCCGGCCCGCCCACGGTCCGGGCGTGATCCAGGACGCCCTGGAAGTCGAGGCCGTCGCTGCTCAGCACGGCCATCGGCTCTTCGGTCGTGGCGTTGTGGATCTCGCGCGCTTCGCCGGTGGGGCCGTGCCAGCTGCCCTGGACGTAGCTTTCCATCTGGATGGTCATGGCGGGGGGCTCCGATTCGGATGGGGGCCAGATCCTACTCGCCACGCGCCGCGGGCCCGCCCTCTGGACGAGGCGCGAGGACCCGCCGCGTGGGCGGGCAGGCGTAGACTGGGCGAATGGCCGCCCAACGGAGCATCCTGCACGTCGACATGGACGCGTTCTTCGCGGCCATCGAGCAGCGCGACCGGCCCGAGCTGCGCGGCAAGCCGCTCCTGATCGGCGGGGCCGGACGCCGCGGCGTGGTCGCCACCGCGTCCTACGAGGCGCGCGTCTTCGGCTGTCACTCGGCCCAGCCCATGAGCGTGGCCCGCCGGCTCTGCCCGGACGCCGTCGTCCTGCCCCCCGACGGTCGCAAGTACCACGCGGTCTCCGAGCAGATCTTCGAGCTCTTTCACGACGTC
>JAHEIK010000225.1 GCA_024639415.1 Planctomycetota bacterium | reverse complement strand
GCCTACGGCGCCTGGGTGAAGAAGAAGAACTACGGCCGCGAGTACATGGGCATCGAACGCAGCACCTTCCTCGTCGACGCCACAGGCGTCGTGCAAGAGGCGTGGCGCAGCGTGAAGGTCAAGGGCCACGTGGACGCGGTGCTCCTCGCAGCGAAGGACGTCTGACCGTCGTGCCCGTCCTCGGCCTCTTCATCGAGTACCTGACCACCAATCCGACGTTCTTCGTCTCGATCGTGGTCGCCGTGATCATCAGCGTCGTGCTGCACGAGCTGGCGCACGGCGCCGCGGCGATCTGGCAGGGCGACGACACCCCCCTCGTCACAGGCCACATGACGTGGAACCCCATGGTGCACATGGGTGGGTTCTCGCTCTTCCTGCTCGTCATGGCCGGCATCGCGTTCGGGCAGATGCCCGTCACCCCGAGCCGCTTCCGCAGCCGCTACGGCAACGCCATGGTCGCGGCTGCAGGGCCTCTGACCAATCTGCTGCTCGCGCTCATCGGCCTGACGATCTTCGCGCTGTGGATCAAGAACGGCACGCTCGGCCCCGAGGGCGTGCCGACCGCCGGACAGCAGTTCTTCTGGTTGTTCGGGATGATCAATCTTGTCCTCTGCGTGTTCAACATGCTGCCGCTGCCGCCGCTGGACGGCTCCACCGTGCTGGCCGACTTCAGCCCGCCCTTCCGGCGCATCATGCGCAATCCGGACAACCAACCCTTCTTCATGGGCGCGTTCCTGCTGGTGTTCTTCTTCGCCGGTCGGATCTTCGATACGGCTGGGAAGATCGCCGACGCCTACCTCGAGCTCTTCATCTAGCACAGCGTGGGGCCATGGGTGCGTCCGAGTAGAGTCTGCGCCATGGGACGCCGCCTGCTCACAGCGCTGATCCTCGCCGGCCTGGCCGCCGCTGCGTGGTGGATCGTGCGCGCCGAACCGGAGAGCACGACTGGCCTCGTCGTCGTGGTCGAGGTCGCCGACCGGCGCGGCGCCCCCGTCAAGGCGGCGCAGATCGAGCGCGTGTTCGAGAACAAGCGTCTACGCGTCGACGGGGCCGGACGCGCGCGGCTCGCGGGTGTGATCCTGCGCGAGCTCGACGAGCCGTCGCCGGAGACGATCGCTCGCGCCATCAAGGTCCACGCCCCGTTCCACGCGCTACGCGCGGACGACGCTCCCGTCATCGAGCAGCGCGCCGACGGCACGTGGTCGATGCGCCTGGCCCTCACGCAGCATGGCGTCCTGCGCCTCTACGTGGACCAGACGCACTTGGGCCCCTGCAAGGCGTTTCCGGCTGCGGCCGAGGGAGGGCACCCCGCCTGGGAAGCGATCGGCGGCCGCCAGGTCGCGCGCCAGGGCGCTCCGGCGAGCTACCGCATCTACGACGCGTCCCAGCCCATCGAGGTCCGCCTCGAAGGCGAGCCCGACGACGAGGGCACCATCGGCGTGGCGACGCGCAGGCGACTCGTGGAGGCGCCCGCGGCGGGGCACGTCGTCGAGGAGGTCCTGAAGCCCGACGAGGTGCAGGTCATCCTCGGGCAGGTCGTGCTGGGCGACGGGCCCAAGCCGCCGTCCCTGGGAGGACGCGCGCGGGTCACCGAGATCACCGACGACGGCGGCCGCATCCCCCTGGCCATCGTGCGCGTACAGAAGGACGGACGCTTCATCGCGCGGCGCACGGGCAAGGGCCGCTACGAACTCGAGTTCGACCTCGACTTCTTCCCGGGCACGACGACGCTCACCGTGCTCGGCGGCGCCGGCTTCGAGGTGACGCCGTCGCAGCCCGCCGTTTGGCTGACGCTGGCGCATCCGGAGGTCGACCTCACCAAGCGCAGTGTGCTCGTCCGCACGTACGCGTCGGGCGACGAGGTGGAGCCGGGCGCGCAGCTTGCGCCAGGAGACGGGAGCAGCTACGTGGCGCTGCCGCGTCCCGGCTCGTATCGACTCGCCCTCGTGGTGGGCGGCTCGGATGCGTATCCGCCGCTGGATGCGACCGTCGCGTTCGACGTCGTGGCCGGTGCGGCGCAGGCGACGGCGACGTTCAGCGAGCGTCGCCACGGGACGTTGATCGTGCGCTTCGGCGAGGGCGCCTTCGGCCAGGCGCGCGGCGCGACCGTCCACCTCCTCGGGCACCCCTTCGAGCGCACGGCAACCGCGATCCCTGGCCTGGCGGAGAGCGTGACGTTCAAGCACGTCGCGGCGACGGAAGCGACCGAGGTGCTCGTCGAATGGGACGACGAAGCAGGCCGGGCGTCGCGGCGGGAGCAGGTCATGGTGAAGGCGGGCGAGGTCACGACCCTGGTCATCGAAGAGCGCCGCCCGTGACAGCGAGCGACGCCCCGCGCAGCTCGCCCTACGTGCGCTTGCTCGTGCTGTCGTTCCTCGCAGGCGCGGGCGTGATGGCCGCCGAGCTGGCGGCACCGCGCCTGACCGCGCCGCACCTCGGCGCGGGGCTGATCACGTGGAGCACGATCTTCGGCGTATTCCTCGCGGGCATGGCGATCGGCAACATGATCGGCGGACGGCTCGCCGACCGGGGACGGCCGCGGACGCTGCCCCTGATGTTCGCGGCGGCGGGCCTGCTCATCGCGCTGGCCGTGGTGCTGGACGGCTGGCTGCGCCAGGGCGGCCTGGCCGGCCTCCCCCACGGCCTGCGCACGGTCGTGGCGATCGCGATCGCCTTCGGACCGGGAGCGGTCGGGGTGGGCCTCATCGGCCCCGCGCTCGGACGCTCCGTGCTCGCGGCGACGGACCTGCCCGGCAAGGCGCTGGGCATGATCGGAGGCGCCGGCGCCATCGGCAGCGTCTTCGGCACGTTCATCACGGGCTTCCTGCTCGTCCCGCACGTGGGCACGCGCGCGATCTACCTCGGCGCCGGTGCCCTGCTGCTGTGCTGCATTCCCATGGCGGCGACCGTGCCGCCCGGCGCCCGGCGCGCCGGCGGGAAGCCGCCGGAAGGGCTACCGCGCGCGTGGATCCTGCTCGCGGGCCTCGCGGGCGCGGCGCTGCTCATCGTCGAGGTGATCGCGGCACGCGTGGCAGCCAATCGCCTGGGCACGTCGGTCTACACCTGGACGTCGGTGATCGGCGTCGTGCTGATCGCGCTGGGGCTGGGCAACGCGCTGGGCGGGCGACTCGCCGATCGCCACGAGCCGCGCGCGCTGCTCGGCAAGCTGCTTTTGGCCGCGTCCGTGGGCGTAGCCACCTGCCTCTGGACGCCCGCCCTGATGACGCAGGCCGTGGGCCTCGACCTGCCCTGGATGCTGCGCACGCTGCTGGCCGTCGCCGCGGGCTTCCTGCTCCCCGCGCTGGCCATCGGAACGCTCACGCCGGTCGTGATCCGCGCAGCACTGCGCGACCCCGTCGTGGACGGCCGCACCGTGGGGCGCCTCTACGCGATCGGAACCTGGGGCGCCGTGGCCGGCTCGGTGCTGACGGGCCTCGTGCTGATTCCCCTACTGCAGGTGCAGTTGCTGATCGTGGTGCTCGCGCTGGGCCTGGCGCTCGCATCGTGGCGGCTTGGCGGCAAGGGCGAGCTGCCGTGGATCGGCACGCTCGCGGTCGTCGCCCTGCTCATCGCGCTGCCGCTGGAGGGCGTGCGTGATGTGGGCCTGCGCATCGGCATCCGCGAGGATCATCCGGGCACGCACGTCGAGGACAGCCGCTACTTCCACATCGGCGTGGAGCCGCACGACGTGCGCTGGGTGTACATGCACGAGGCGATGGACATCCGCTACGTCGCGAACGATCCCCTCCTCAGCGAGCAGCTCTCCTTCGACCGCGAGCGCCGGCTGATGTACTGGAAGGGACCGATGAGCGCGGAGCAGCTGCAGCACCTCGTCGAGGGCATCCAGGAGCTCGGCAACCGCGAGGCCGCCAGACGGCTGCACGCCCGCACGAAGCACGAGGTGAAGCTCCTCACGCTGGACCGCTTCGTCCACGGCTTCGTGGACATGCAGGATCCGCTGTGGCTCGAGTACGAGTACGAGATCCTCACCGGGGCGCTCGTGCGGGAGCTATGGCCCAAGCGCGCCGGCGACGTGCATGCGTTCTTCGTCGGCGGCGGCGCCTACACCTTCCAGCGGCGCCTGCGCGCGCTGTATCCGCAGACAGCGTATCTCTACACGGCGGAGATCGACCCGGCTGTGACGCGGGTGGCGACGGAGCACCTGGGGCTGCGCTACGACAAGCGGCACCGCGTGCTGCACGAGGACGCGCGCACGGCGCTGCGCAAGTTCGAGCACAAGGACTGGGGCTTCGACCTGGTCTTCGGCGACGCCTTCCACGATCTCGGCGTGCCGTGGCATCTGACGACGCTGGAGTTCGCGCGGGCCGTGAAGGCGCGCATGGCCAAGGACGGCGTCTACATCGTCAACATGATCGACTCCCTGGAGAGCGGTCGGTTTCTTGCCGCGTTCATGGGCACCCTGGCCGAGGTGTTCGAGAACGTACGCGTGCTGCACCTGGCGGGGACGGAGCCACGCGAACAGGAGACGTTCATGCTGGTGGCCTCGGACGCGCCGCTGACGTGGGAAGCGCTGAAGGACGACCGGGGACGCCCGCTCGACGTGCTGGAACTCACGGCCAAGGATTGGGTGTGGCTGATCGCGCAGACGGGAGCGGTAGCGCTCACGGACGACCATGCACCGGTCGAGAGCCTGCTCGCGCCGGTCGTGCGCAAGCGCGCGGATGGTGGGTTGCGCAGCAGGCGGTAGGGACCCGTGCCGCCGCAGGCCGTGTGGGTCGTGAGCCGGCGAAGCCGGAGGGCGCGCACGCGTTCGCCCGCTAGGCGGGCGAACTTGGGGCGCCCCTACACGTGAGCCGGCGAAGCCGGCTCACTTGTGATCGTGGCTGTGGCCGTCGTGGGCCGCCTTCTTGCCCGCGTAGGCCTCGTGGAAGGCGAGGATGGCCTTCTTGAGCGCGTCGGCGTTGGCGGTGTCGGTCGTCTGCTTGCACTTCATCGCCGCGGTCATCACGGCGTGCGCCGTCGTCAGGCGCTCCACGTAGTTCTCCTGCGAGGTCTTGATGCGCTGCGCCATGAAGTACTGCGCGATGGTGTGCTGCGTGTGCTTCGCGTGGTCTTCCTTCGTGTTGACCCAGCGGATGGCCTGGTTGATCGACTGGGCGTCGGTCTTGCCCGCGAGCTGACCGAGCTGGATCATCGCTTTCTTCATCGTGGCGGTGTCCTCGAGCATCTGCTCGAAGCGCATCTGGTCGGCGAAGATGCCGCAGGGCACCTCGCAGTGCGCGTCGGCGACGCGGGCGGCAGAGAGAGGCAGCAGGCAGAAGACGGCGGCGGCGAGGGCGAAGCGGATCATGGGAGGCTCCTGAAAGAGGTTCTCGAGGGCGCGCCATGATATCCCTCCATGAGCGATGCTCGCCTTCGAAGACGTCCCGCCCCCGCATCCCCTCACCACGGTCGCCCTGGTGGGCTTGGCCCTGCTGCTGTGGATCCTCGCGCGCGTCCAGTTGCTGCGGCGCCAGCTGGCCCGCGGCAGTGCGGAGGCCCGCGGCGTGACGCGGATCGGCTTCCTCCACAAGCTGGCGGCCTGGCCCGGGACCTATCCGCTGCTCGGCGCCCTCGCCGTGGCATGCGGGGCGCTGCTGTGGTGGAGCCTGCGCTGAGCGGGCTATTCCAGGAGGCGGGCGGCGACGACCAGGAAGTCGCTGTCGGTCAGGATGCCCTCGAGCTTCTTGCCCTCGACGACGGGCAGCGCGCTGAGGTTCTCGTCGCGCATGAGCCGGATCGCGTCCAGCGTAGACGTCTCCGGGCTGACCGTGCGCGGATCCTTGTGCATGATCTCGCCGATGCGCAGGCCTTCGTCGTCGCCTATCCCCTTGCGCAGTGCCTGCACGACGTCGGCGAGCGTGAACATCCCGACGAGCTCGCCGTCGTGGTTCTCGACCGGGATGTGGCGGATGCCCTCCCAGCGCATCATCGCCTCGGCCAGCGTCACCGTGTCTTCCTCGTGCACGGTGATGAGGTCCTTGCTCATGATCTGCGCCACCTTCAAGTACGCGGCACGGCGGCGATCACGATCGGGCATCTGCGACGGCTCCCACGTGTGCACCGGGCGGCCGGTCAGCTGCCGCTGCAGGTAGCCCTGCACCAAGGACTGCAGCGCCTCGTCCTGAGGCACGACCGCGCGCAGACGGTTGAAGCCGTCGAGCATCCAGCGTGAGCCGGTCTTGCCGGCGCTGACGCGCTCGCCGATCAGGTCGAGCAGGCGATTGATGTCCGCCTCCGCCACGCCGGCCGAGCTGAGTCCCTTGGCCGCGAGCGGCAGGGTCAGGAGGATCAGCTCATCGGCAGCGTGCGTGCGCCCGTCGAGCCAGTGGAGCGCCGCACGCAAGCCGTTGCTCGCCGAGTTGTAGAAGTTCGCCTTGCAGTCGTGGAACGCCATGCGCTCCCCGACGTCGCCGTATTCCTCGACGAGCCCCAGGGTGAGACCGAAGAGCAGCGCCGCATTCGCGATGCTGTC
>JAHEIK010000224.1 GCA_024639415.1 Planctomycetota bacterium | reverse complement strand
CGCCCTGGCCGTCGCGCCGGCCTACACCTACGTCTTGTGGGCCGCGCCGCCGCCCCTGGCCGTGCGCCACGTGCTGACCGTGTGGCTTTGGATGCTGCTGGTCGGCATCGTCGCGGGGCAGTCGGTCAGCGATCGCTGTCGTATCGATCGACGTCGCCTCGACGCCTGGCTGCCGCTCTTCAGCTTGCTCACGATCGTGTTCACGTTGCCGGAGGTGGTGACGGGAGAGGTCGGGCGCTTCAGTTTCGGGGACGCGATCACCAAGCTGCTGGTGTGGCTTGCGGTCCTGCTGGCGTGGGAACTCGTGGGCGAGGACGAGTGGCTGCCGTCCCAAAGCCCCAAGGACGTGCGCCCGCGCAAGCGTTGGATCGGCGGGCTTCTCAAGAGGCGTACGCGTGCCCGCACGCCCCGGCAGGTGCTGTCGTATCTCGGCGTGCACCGTGCCGGCATCAGTCCCCGATCCCTGCTTCTCCTGGTTTGGGCCGTGCTACTGGCCACCTCGTTCTTCGGTGCGCCCCACCCCCAGGTCGGGGACGCGGCATGGGGCGCCGCGCTGGTCGTCTTCGTCTTGGGCTGGTTCGTCAGCCACCTCCTGCTCGAGACGAGTGTGCGCTGGGCGACGCTGCGCGCCTACCCGCTCGGGCGCGCCGCCGTGTGGCGGAGTCCCCTGCTGTGGGTGGCCGCGCTGGGGCTCCTGTGCCTGAGTGGATTCGCCTGGGTTGCCCAGCGGGAGGAACCAGGGCGCCTCACCGACCACCTCGATCGCGAGGAACGGCTGAACTGGCTGGGCACATGGCAACGCCAGGTCCCCGGCCTGCGTCTGCCGGACTGGGCCGGAGCGCCGGGCGCCGTTGCCGGTCGTCCGGCGGCGATGCCTGCGCCGGTGCTTGGCGAGTGGCCCTTGCGGCCGATGTGGGGCTTCCCGTTCCAGACGAAGCAGGCCCGTGCCGTGGAGGCCGTGTGGGAGCAGGGTGTGGACGAGGAGGCGTACTTCGTCGAGGCGCTGAGCTACTACCTCGACCTCGTGCACGGCGTGCGGGTCACGAACGGAGAGCTGCTGGCGGCGCTCGGAGAGCCCGCCGTCGTGGACGCACCGCGCACGCGCATCCCGGCGCAGCACTACTTCGAGCACATTGCCTCCCACGGCTACGGCACGTTCTCACTGCAGACGCATCATGATCAGGGCGGCGTGCGGGTCACACTCGACACGGCGCAGGATCTGCGCATGGGGCGTCCCGGGCCCGCGCAGCAGCCGCGGGTGCTCTACGCCTTCGCGCCCGCGCTGGACCGCCTGCAGGCGAGCCTCGGGCCCCGCTTGGAGCGCGCGGCACTCCACCGCCGTGTGCTCGACGCGACCATCCTCTTTCTCTGCATCCTGCTCTTCGTGCGCTTGGCACTCCACGGCGGGGGGCAGCGTCTCCTCGTACCGCTGCTGACTGTGCTGCCGGCCGCCCTGTGGTGGGGGGGGCGCACCACCGACCTCCGCCGCGGTCTGCGCGACCTGCACCTTGCCTGGCCGTGGGCGGCTCCGGCGCTGGCCCTGGTGGTGGGTGCACTGCTGGTGCTCTCGATCCGGCGCTACCTGGCGCAGACCGATCCGCAGGTCCAGCTCTACTGACGCGCCTGCGGTCGCTACGCCTTCACGGCCGTGCCGACGGCAATCATCTCCTTGAGGTGCAGCACGGAGCGGATGCCGACGACGACGGCGGACACGCCCTCCTGGCCCAGCATGTAGGTGTAGAGCTTCTGGTGGCGTGAGAGCTGCGAGTCCTTGGGGAACTGCTCGGCCAGCAGCGCGTCGGTCTTCGCCGAGAGGTAGCCGGGGTTGGCGACCTTCATGGCGACGAGGCCGACCTTCTTCTTCTTGGCGACGGCCAGCATGGGTTTGGTGTCTTCGAGCGCCCGACCGCGGCCCTTGCGGCCCTGCTGCAGTGCGCCGGCGTTTGTCGCGTTCTGCGTGCAGATATTGGCCACCGGCATGAAGACCTCGCACCAGCTCTTCTCGACCGCTGCCTCACCGACGCGGCGGTAGTTCGTGTGGCTCGACGCACCCACGTGCTTGACCAGCTTCTCTTCCTTCAGCTTCAGCAGCGCGTCCTCGAGCGCCTTGTTGGCGAACTGCGCGGGATCGGTCGCGCCGTGCGGGCAGTAGAGCACGTCGACGTAGTCGGTCTGCAGGCGCTTCAGGCTCTGCATCAGCCTCTCGCGCAGCGCCTTGTAGACCTCCTTGGCGGAGGCGTTCGGCGGCCGGAAGCCGGTGGTCTTCGTGATGACGTAGGCCTTGGAGCGGTCCTTCAGCGTCTTGAGGAACTGGCCGACGGCCACCTCGGCCTGGCCGCGCTGGTAGCCCCACGCCACGTCGAAGGTGTTCACGCCGCTCGCGAAGGCCTTCTGCAGCAGCGGTAGGTGCTCGGGGCGTGTGCCGCCGCAGCCGTAGATCATGACGGACGCATCGATCCCCGTTTTGCCGAGCGGGCGCCGCTTGACCTGGGCCGGCGGCTTCTCGTCGGCGAACACGTCGCCCGCGGCGGCGCCGGTGAGCGCCACGCCGGCGACACCGGCGGTCACGCCCTTGATGAACCCGCGGCGGTCGAGGCCACCATCTGAATCGGCTGTGTGCATACGCCCTCCTCGTCGCTCGGACGGAGGGGCTGAAGCCGTCGGTTGCGTGAACACACTCTACTAGATGCACCCGCCGCTGCGATGGAACGGCTAGAATCTTCCTTCACACATGAGGAAGCCCTCTTCCCTCTTGCCGCGCCGCCCCGCCCGCAAGACCGGTACGCGTGAGCGCACCGTCGGGAGCGTGATCCTGCTGCTGCTCGGCGCGGGACTGACGCTGTTCATCCTGGCGGGCGGCAGGGCGGGACCGCCGTCCCTGGTGGCCGGCGAGGCCCCCGTGGTCGCCTCGCCCTACGCCCTCACGAGCGCGGCAGGCTGGCCACGCGGCGCCGTCGAGCACTACGACGTGGACGGCCTGTTCGAGAAGATCAACGGCAAGGCCGACGCGTACATCGCGTTCGACGTCGTGGACCTCACCTTCGTCGGCTACAGCGATCCCAAGGACCCCGAGGTCTACGTGGACGTCTACGTCTACGACATGGCCGAGTCACTCAACGCCTACGGCATCTACCGCTCCCAGCGCAGCGGCAAGGAGCAGGCGCTGGAGGTCGGCGAGGAGGGCTGCAGCAGCGGCAGCGCGTTCTTCGCACGTAAGGGCCGGCACTACCTGGAGGTCGTCGGCTCGTCGGCGCAGGCGACAGCCGAGGCCCGGGCGATCCTGGACGCCGTGCTCGCCGCCCTGCCCGCAGGTGCCGCCCCCGTGGGCGATCCCGACTGGTTCCCGGCCGCGGGCCGCACGCGCATCCTCTACGCCCGCTCCAACGCGCTGGGCGTCGAGTCCCTCACCGACGCCTTCCTCGCGCGCTACGACGATGGCGCCCGCGCCCTCGTCGCGCGCCTGGGCTCGCCGGAGGAGGCCGAGGCCGCGCGCAGCGAGGCGCTGGAGACCTTCGAGTTCCTCGGCACCCCCGCGCACGTCGTCGTCGAAGGGGCGTTCGTCGTCGGCGCGGTCGACGCGCAGGACGAGGGGCGCCGCACGGACCTCGTCGCGGCCATCGTGAAGCGCATCCAGGAGGCCCCGTGAGCGAGTCCGTCAGCCGCCGCGACGCCATCAAGCGCATCGGTGCCTGCGGCGCCGCTGCAGCCGCCTTGGGAGGCGGGGCGCTCTGGCTGAGTGGGCGCCGTCCGCGCGGCGCCGCTCCAGCGCCCTGGGCGCTGCCTTCGTGGGCGGTGGCCGCGAAGGCGGGCGCGCCCGACCAGGTCGTGGTGCGCGGTTCGCCCGCCAAGCGGCTGGTCGAGGCGGCGCTGGAGGAGTTGGGCGGCATCCAGCGCTTCGTCGTGCCGGGCGACGTGGTCCTCATCAAGCCGAACGCGGCCTTCGACCGTCCCGCGTGGCAGGGCAGCACGACGAACCCCGACGTGCTGCGCGCCATGGTCGCCGCGTGCATGGACGCCGGAGCGGCCGAGGTGCTCGTCGCCGACAACCCGATCCACGTGCCGGAGGGCTGCTTCCGCAAGACGGGGCTCGGCAAGGCGACCGAGGAGGCCGGCGGCAGGGTCTGGCTGCCCCGCAAGGTCGACTTCGGACCGGTCGCACTGCCCGGGACGGTCCTGGACGGCTGGAGCGTGTTCCTCGAGCCGCTCAAGCGCGCCACCAAGGTGATCGGCATCGCGCCGGTCAAGGACCACAACCTCGCGCGTGCCTCCATGACGCTGAAGAACTGGTACGGCCTGCTGGGCGGGCCGCGCAACCAGCTGCATCAGAAGCTCGACGAGACGATCGCGACGCTCGCCGGCATGGTCAAGCCGACGCTCTCCGTGCTGGACGGCACGCGCATCCTGATCAGCAACGGACCGACGGGCGGCTCCCCGGAGGACGTCATCGACGGCAGCGTGCTGGCGATGGGCATCGACGGCGTCGCCCTGGATGCCTTCGGCGCCACGCTCCTCGAGATCACGGCGGCGGACCTGACCTACCTGGGCATGGCCGACAGGCAGGGCTTCGGCACGTCGGACTGGACGTCGCTCGACACGCGCGAGGTGACGGTATGAGGATCGCCAACGTCCGCGTGATCAGCCAGGCGTTCTTCCTCGTGCTGTTCATCGCCTGCCTGTACCTGGCGACTGCACCGCGCATCGCGGGCTTCCCGACGTCGATCTTCCTGGAGGCCGACCCGCTCGTGTCCGTGGCCGTCACGATCGCGACGGGCCACCTCTACCACGTCGGCGCCACCGGCCTCTTTCTCGGCATCGGCCTCCTGATCGCCACGCTGATCCTCGGGCGCGTCTTCTGCGGCTGGATCTGCCCCTTCGGGACGCTGCAGCACCTCGTGCACTGGCTGGGGTTCAGCCGCTCGGCCAAGGCGCGCATCGACGGCAACCGCTACCGGAAGTGGTACTGGATCAAGTACGTGATCCTGATCGGGCTGCTCGTGGGGGCGGCGTTCCAGATCCTGCAGATCGGCCTGCTCGATCCGATCGCGCTCGCCTCGCGCTCATTCACCGACTTCGTGTTCCCTGTGATCGACCAGGGCCTACGGCTGCTGGGCTTGGGCGGCATCGCGCCGTCGCAGACACCGGTGTTCGCCGGCGCGTGGCTCATCGGCATCGTGTTCTTCACGTTCCTGTTGATGAGCGTCGTGATCCCGCGCTTCTTCTGCCGCGCGGTCTGTCCGCTCGGCGCGCTGATGGGTGTCTTCTCACGGCTGGCCGTCTGGCGCATCCACCGGGACGTCGAGACCTGCGATGCCTGCAACCTGTGCCTCAAGGGCTGCGAGGGCGCCAGCGATCCCCATGGCACGCTTAGGCTCAGCGAGTGCATGGTCTGCATGAACTGCGTCGAGGACTGCCCCTGCCAGGCGCTGTCGTTCAAGTTCCTCCCGCCGAGTGAGAGCGCCAAGCCGTGGCCCGACCTCAGCGGGCGTCGTGCCGTGCTGGCGGGCGTCGGTGGCGCCATCCTGTTTCCGTCCCTGCGCCGGGCCGGGGCGACGGTGCCGCTGAGCGGTTCGCCCGGCTGGATCCGGCCGCCCGGGAGCCACCCGGAGGCGGGCTTCCTGGCGCGCTGCATCAAGTGCGACGCGTGCCTCAATTCGTGCCCGACCAATGTGCTGCAGCCTGCCGGGCTCGAGGCCGGCTTCGAAGGGCTCTGGACGCCGATCCTCGACATGCGCGTCGGCTACTGCGACGTGACGTGCACGCTGTGCGGCCACGTGTGCCCGACAGGGGCGATCGAGCGCCTGACGCCCGACCAGCGCTCGGGCAAGGCGGAGCGTCCGGACGGCGGCGAGGGGCCCGTCCAGATCGGCACGGCCTCCTACGATCGCGGACGCTGCCTCCCGTGGGCCATGGACACGGCCTGCGTCGTCTGCGAGGAGGTCTGCCCGACCAGCCCCAAGGCGATCTACAACCGCAAGCAGGAGGTCGTCGCGCGCGACGGCACCAAGCGGGTGATGCAGCGTCCGTTCGTCGATCCGAAGCTGTGCGTCGGCTGCGGCATCTGCGAGCACGAGTGTCCCATCCGCGGCCCGGCCGCCGTTCGCGTGGGCTCGCACATCGGGACGATCTGACGGCGGCTGTCCCGTCGTGAGACGCGCATCTGAAGATGCCCTTCACATTCACGTGCGACCTGCCGACAAGGCTCCGAGCCTGCCGGATGCGTGCCTGTCGGCCCGCATTCGGTGGGGGTAGGAGCCCACCCTGTGAAGACCCCGCTGCTCATCGCGGTCGCCGCCGCCGGCCTGCTGCTCACGTTCGCCATCCCGCAGTTTGGGGGCTCGTGCGGCTGTCCGCGGCCCGAGAGCGGCGGCGTGGTCGAGGCTCCGCTGCCGTGCGACAGCGTCGGCGGTGAGCCGTGCCGGCTCCTGGTCGAGTCCGGTCCGGAGACGGTCGTGGACCGCGGACACCTCGGCGCGCTCAAGGAC